>NZ_JBEZKJ010000071.1:0-43093 GCF_040651675.1 Streptomyces sp. NPDC048415
CGGGGCCCCGCGCGGCGGACGCGTCCGGCGCCGTCCCGTGCCGCTTGCGCGCCGCCCGGCAGGACCGCGCCCAGGCAGGGTCAGCGGCGGGCCTGCCGATGGGGGCTACGCCGCCGAAGGACGAGATCGAGCGCGGCGGGGTTGGGCCCGAGCCCGGTACCGCTCCCTCGCCGGTCTGGCAGGCTCCGGTGGTCCTTGTGGTTGCGTGCGTCGCGGCGGTCGGGGTGGTGTCGTCGAGGGTTGGGATCGAGGGCGGCGGGGCTGGGCCCGAGTCGGGGGCCGGTTCCTCGCTGGTGGGGCTGGCTCCGATGGCCTTTGCGGTTGCCTGGGTCGCGGCGGTCGGGGTGGTGCCGTCGAGTGATGGGATCGAGGGCGGCGGGGTTGGGCCCGAGCTGGGGGCCGGTTCCTTGCTGGTGGGGCTGGCTCCGGTGGCGCTTGTGGTTGCGTGCGTCGCGGCGGTCGGGGTGGTGCCGTCGAGTGATGGGATCGAGGGCGGCGGGGGTGGGCCCGAGCCGGCGACCGGTTCCTCGCTGGTCTGGGACGCTCCGGTGGCCCTTGCGCTCGCCTGCGCCGCCGCTGCGGATCGTGCCGACCGGCTTGGGCCGCGTCGGCGGGGCTGAGGAAGCGCCGGCGCGTGATGAGCGGCGCCGCCTCCCGCTCGGGATGCCCGCTGTCGAAGGCGCCCTCGACGACGCCCTCGCGGAGGGTGGCGCCTAGCCCGGTGCCGGAAGCGTCACTCATGGCCCGCTGGACCCACCGGTCCGGCGCCGGCTGCGCTCACCGGCAGGGCAGAAAGGCCCGGCGGCGCGGCCTCCGCCCACCGGTCGCCGCTTAAGCCCCCGGCCGGCTCTGCGCGATCGCGGTCGCGACGCCACCCGCCAGGGCCGCGGGCCGCCCAGTTGCTCCGACGGCGCGGGCGCGCAGCGCGGTACGAGCAGGGGTACGACGGCTCGTGCCCCGGTGTTGAACGGGGCGGGTAGTGGCCATGCTCGTGGCCCAGGGCAGCACCGCGTTCCTCGCGGACGGAGGCACCGCACCACCCACGGAGGCGGTCGGTGGGTTGGTCCCCGTGCCGAGGCGGCGACCGCCGTATACGGTCCGCTCCTCGCTGTCCTGCCGCGGCACGGGGCCGCCCGGGAGAGGCGGTGTCCCTGACTGACGTGCTGACCCGCAGGGTGCTTGCTCGGCTGACGGAGATGAAGCCGGGCAGCTGGACGTCCGCCGCGCGGCCGGGCGTCGATCACAGGCTGGTTAACGTCCTTGAAACTCCGGCCAACTAGCGTGCGCATCCATGCCACCAGGGGTTTTGGTGGCTGCGGCCACTGGACCCCGCACGGTCCGGAGCGAGGACTGTGAGGTGAGACGCCGTGCAACTGACCCCGCACGAGCAAGAGAGGCTGCTGATTCACGTGGCTGCCGACGTGGCCGAGAAGCGGCGGGCCCGCGGGCTGAAACTGAACCACCCCGAGGCCATAGCCCTCATCACGTCGCACATCCTCGAAGGCGCGCGCGACGGTCGTACGGTCGCCGAGTTGATGTCCTCCGGGCGCAAGATCCTCACCCGTGATGACGTCATGGAGGGGATCCCCGAAATGATCCACGACGTCCAGGTCGAGGCGACCTTCCCGGACGGCACCAAGCTCGTCACCGTCCACGACCCGATCGTCTGACGGGGGAGCGAGAGCCATGATTCCCGGAGAGATCCTTTTCGCGGACGAGCCCGTCGTCTACAACGAGGGCCGCGAGGTCAGCCGGCTGACCGTCCTCAACGCCGCCGACCGGCCCGTCCAGGTCGGCTCCCACTACCACTTCGCCGAGGCCAACCCCGGACTGGACTTCGACCGCGCCGCGGCGCGCGGCAAGCGGCTCAACGTCGCCGCCGGCACCGCCGTGCGCTTCGAGCCCGGGATCCCCGTCGACGTCGAACTCGTTCCGCTGGCCGGCGCCCGTGTGGTGCCCGGACTGCGCGGTGAGACCGGAGGTGCCCTCGATGCCTGAGATCTCGCGTGCCGCGTACGCCGATCTGTTCGGCCCCACCACCGGCGACCGTATCCGGCTCGCCGACACCGATCTGCTGATCGAGATCGAGGAGGACCGTTCCGGCGGCCCCGGACTCGCCGGTGACGAGGCCGTCTTCGGCGGCGGCAAGGTCATCCGCGAATCCATGGGTCAGGCGCGTACTACGCGCGCAGACGGCACCCCCGACACCGTCATCACGGGCGTCGTGATCGTCGACCACTGGGGCATCGTCAAGGCCGACGTCGGCATCCGTGACGGCCGGATCACCGGGATCGGCAAGGCCGGCAACCCGGACACGATGGACGGCGTCCACCCCGCTCTGGTCATCGGCCCGGAGACCGAGATCATCGCGGGCAACGGGCGGATCCTGACGGCGGGCGCCATCGACGCGCACGTTCACCTGATCTGTCCGCAGATCGCCGAGGAGGCGCTCGCGTCGGGTATCACTACGTTGGTGGGCGGCGGCACCGGACCCGCCGAGGGCTCCAAGGCGACCACCGTCACGCCCGGCCCCTGGCATCTGGCCCGGATGCTGGAGGCGATGGAGGAGTACCCCCTCAACTTCGGCCTGCTCGGCAAGGGCAACACCGTCTCGCACGACGCGATGCTGTCGCAGATCCGTGGCGGCGCGCTCGGCCTCAAGCTGCACGAGGACTGGGGTTCCACGCCCGCCGTCATCGACGCCGCGCTGACCGTCGCCGACCGCACCGGCATCCAGATCGCCATCCACACGGACACCCTCAACGAGTCCGGTTTCGTGGGCGACACGCTCGCCGCGATCGCCGGACGCGGCATCCACGCGTACCACACCGAGGGTGCCGGCGGCGGCCACGCGCCGGACATCATGACCGTGGTCTCCGAGCCGCATGTGCTGCCCAGCTCCACCAATCCGACGCGGCCCTACACCGTCAACACCGCCGAGGAACACCTCGACATGCTGATGGTCTGCCACCACCTGAACGCGGCGGTGCCCGAGGACCTGGCCTTCGCCGAGTCCCGGATCCGGCCCTCCACGATCGGGGCCGAGGACATCCTGCATGATCTGGGCGCCATTTCGATCATCTCGTCCGACGCTCAGGCCATGGGGCGGGTCGGCGAGGTCATCATGCGGACCTGGCAGACGGCTCACGTGATGAAGCGTCGGCGGGGCGCGCTGCCCGGTGACGGGCGTGCGGACAATCGTCGGGTGCGGCGTTATGTCGCCAAGTACACGATCAACCCCGCGCTCGCGCAGGGCCTCGCCCGCGAGATCGGCTCCGTCGAGACCGGCAAGCTCGCCGACCTCGTGCTCTGGGAGCCCGCGTTCTTCGGCGTCAAGCCGCACCTCGTCATCAAGGGCGGCCAGATCGCGTACGCGCAGATGGGCGACGCCAACGCGTCGATTCCCACCCCGCAGCCGATTCTGCCCCGGCCGATGTTCGGCGCGATCGGGCGGGCCCCGGCCTCGAACTCGTTCAACTTCGTGGCGCCGCTCGCCATCGAGGACGGGCTGCCTGAGCGGCTCTCGCTCGGCAAGAGGTTCGTCGCCATCGAGTCGACGCGTGCGGTGACCAAGGCCGACATGCGGGAGAACGACGCGCGGCCGCGCGTACGGGTCGATCCGGACAGCTTCGCCGTATACATCGACGGGGAGCTGGTCGAGGCGACGCCGGCCGCCGAACTGCCCATGTCCCAGCGTTACTTCCTCTTCTGATGTCCCGCGCGGCACTGCTCGTCCTGGCCGACGGCCGCTTTCCCGCCGGGGGACATGCCCACTCCGGTGGGGCGGAGGCGGCGGTCAAGGCCGGGCGGATCACCGGGGCGGCGAGTCTGGAAGCGTTCTGCCGGGGGCGGCTGCATACGGCTGGGCTGGTGTCGGCCTCGCTGGCGGCCGCGGCAGCGGCCGGGATCTCTCCGGTGGAGCTGGACGCCGCCGCCGACGCCCGTACGCCGTCGCCGGCGTTGCGGGTCGCGGCGCGCCGGCTCGGGCGGCAGCTGATGCGGGCCGCGCGGGCGACGTGGCCGTCGGCCGAACTGGACGCGCTGGCACGGGAGTTCCCGAAAGGGGCGCATCAGCCCGTCGTTCTCGGGGTGGCCGCCCGGGGGGCCGGGCTCGGGCCCGAGGATGCCGGGTACTGCTCCGCGTACGAGGCGGTCAGTGGGCCGGCGACGGCCACCGTGCGGTTGCTGAGCCTTGACCCCTTTGATGCCACCGCGGTGCTGGCTCGGCTGGCCCCCGAGCTGGATCTGGTGGCCCTCGCGGCGGCCGACGCTGCCCGTCGTGTGCTGGTGGACGGTGTCGATGCGCTGCCCGCCGCCTCTGCTCCGCTGCTGGAGATCAGCGCGGAGGCGCATGCGGGCTGGCCGGTACGACTGTTCGCGTCGTAGGGGGTTTTCGTCCCTCCGCCCCACCTGTCCCCTCCGCCCCACCCGTCCCCTACCTGGGGGCTCCGCCCCCAGGCCCCCGTATCGGCCTAACGGTCTCGTCCTCAAACGCCGGACGGGCTGACTGACCTCGCTGGAGCCGTAATGATGCACCTCGACCACGACCACTCTGACGAAGGGCCCTCCGCCGTCAGCGCCGACGCCCACCGCCCTGACGGTTCTCGTCGCGCTCTGCGGATCGGGCTCGGCGGCCCCGTCGGATCGGGCAAGACCGCGACCGTGGCGGCGCTCTGCCGTGTTCTGCGTGAGGAGCTCTCCCTCGCCGTCGTCACCAATGACATCTATACGCGGGAGGACGCGGAGTTCCTGCTCCGGGAAGCCGTGCTGCCGCCGGAGCGGATCACCGCCGTGGAGACGGGGGCCTGCCCGCACACCGCCATCCGGGACGACATCTCCGCCAATCTCGAGGCGGTCGAGGATCTGGAGGACGAGGTCGGGCCGCTGGATCTGATCCTCGTGGAGTCCGGGGGCGACAATCTGACGGCCACCTTCTCCAAGGGGCTCGTGGACGCGCAGATCTTCGTGATCGATGTCGCGGGTGGGGACGATATTCCGCGCAAGGGCGGCCCCGGGGTCACGACCGCCGATCTGCTCGTCGTGAACAAGACCGACCTCGCGCCGTACGTGGGGTCCGATCTGGGACGTATGGCGGCCGATGCCAAGGCGCAGCGGGCCGAACTGCCGGTCGTCTTCCAGTCGCTGCGGGCCGAGGGCGGGGTCGCGGCCGTAGCGGACTGGGTGCGGGGACGGCTCGCCGCGTGGACGGCATGACGACGGCGGGAGTGCGGGCGACCGCTCGGATCGCGGCGCGCGACGACGGGCGGGGCGGGACTTCCTTGCCGGTGCTGGAGGGGGAGGGGCCGCTCGCCCTGCGGCGCACCCGGGCCAGTGGTTCCGAGGCGCGTGTCATGCTCGTCGGCGCGATGAGCGGTCCGCTCGGCGGCGATCACCTCACCGTCGAGGCGCGGGTGGGCGACGGCGCACGGCTGTCCGTCGGGTCCGCGGCCGCCACCATCGCGCTGCCCGGGCAGGCGAAGGGGGAGGCGCGTTACGACGTGCGGCTCGACGTCGCCGAAGGGGGCGAGCTGTGCTGGCTGCCCGAGCAGTTGATCTCCGCAGGTGGCAGTGAGCTGTATGTCACCTCGCGCATCGAACTCCAGGAAGGCGCCCGGCTCGTGTTCCGGGAGGAGCAGGTACTCGGGCGCGCTGGGGAGGAACCCGGCCGGCTCACCAACCGTCTCACCGTGCGGCTCGGCGGGCGGGCGCTGCTGGACCAGGAGTTGGCGTGCGGCCAGGGTGCGCCCGGCGGTTGGGACGGGCCCGCTGTCCTTGCCGGCCATCGCGCGCTCGGGCAACTGGTCGTCGTGCGACCTGAGTTCGCCACCGAGCCGCCCGGGGGCCGCCTACTGGGGGAGTACGCGGCGCTGACCCCGCTCGCCGGGCCGGCCGTGCTCGTGACCGCGCTCGCGTCCGACGCGCTGCGACTGCGGCGGGTGCTGGACGAGGCGCTGCGCACCCTGGGCTGAGAGAAACGTCTCCGCTCAACGGAACAGCGCACACCGGTTATCGGATTAGTAAAGAAGACCGTTAACGTCTGTTCTCAGGCCCCTCACAGCCGAAAGGATCCCCGTACCAATCGCAACGATGTACGGGGAGGTCCCACTTGAGGTCCAAGAGACCTACGAGACGGGTTACAGCGCTCGGTTCGGCCGGAGCGCTCGTCACGGCGACCCTGCTGGCCGGTGCCGTGGCGGCTCCGTCAGCCAGCGCCGACTCGCGCCACGGCCAGGACCGCGAACAGCGCGGAGCGGCGATCGCGGCGCAGCGGGCCGCCAAGGCCGGGATCGACTGGCAGGACTGTCCCGCGGACTGGGGCTTCGAGAAGCCGATCCAGTGCGGCTGGGTCACCGTCCCGCTCAACTACGCCCACCCGAACGGCAAGCAGATCAAGCTCGCCGTCGACCGCATCGGGAACACCGGCACCAAGGAGGAGCGCCAGGGCGCCCTCGTCTACAACCCCGGTGGCCCCGGCGGCTCCGGCATGCGCTTCCCGCGCCGCGTGACCACCAAGAACGCCATCTGGGCGAACGCCGCCAAGGCATACGACTTCGTGGGCTTCGACCCGCGCGGTGTCGGCCACTCGGCGCCCATCTCCTGCATTGACCCGCAGGAGTTCGTGAAGGCGCCCAAGGCCGATCCGGTGCCGGACACAGAGGCGGACAAGCAGGCCCAGCGCAAGCTGGCCGCCGAGTACGCGGACGGCTGCGCCGAGCGCAGTGGCGACATGCTGCCGCAGATGACCACGCCGAACACCGCCCGCGACCTCGATGTCATCCGCGCCGCCCTCGGTGAGAAGAAGCTCAACTACCTGGGCGTCTCGTACGGCACCTACCTCGGCGCCGTCTACGGCACGCTCTTCCCGGGGCACGTCCGCCGCATGGTCGTCGACAGTGTCGTCAACCCGGCGCGGAAGAACATCTGGTACCAGGCCAACCTGGAGCAGGACATCGCCTTCGAGGGCCGCTGGAAGGACTGGGAGGACTGGGTCGCCAAGAACGACGCGACCTTCCACCTCGGCGACACCCGCGCCAAGGTGCAGGACCAGTGGCTCAAGCTCCGGGCCACCGCCAAGGCGAACCCGCTCGGTGGCGTCGTCGGCCCCGCCGAGCTGATCGGCTTCTTCCAGAGCGCCCCGTACTACGACTCCTCGTGGGTGCCGGTCGCGACGGCGTTCAGCAAGTACGTCGCCGGTGACACCCAGGCGCTCGTCGACGCCGCCTCCCCCGACCTGTCGGACACCGCGGGCAACATCGCCTCGGAGAACGGCAACGCCGTCTACACGGCCGTCGAGTGCACCGACGCCCAGTGGCCCACCAGCTGGTCGAAGTGGGACAGGGACAACACGCGGCTCAACAAGGACTACCCGTTCATGACGTGGGCCAACGCGTGGATGAACCTGCCCTGTGCCACCTGGCCGGTCAAGCAGCAGACGCCCGTGAACGTGAAGACGGGCAAGGGGCTGCCGGCCGTCCTGATCGTGCAGTCCACGCGTGACGCCGCCACCCCGTACCCCGGCGCCGTCGAACTGCACAACCGCTTCAAGGGCTCCCGTCTGATCACCGAACAGGACGCGGGCTCGCACGGCGTGACCGGACTGGTCAACCCGTGCATCAACGAGCGGGTGGACACCTACCTGCTCACCGGCGCGACGGACGCGGCCGATGTGACGTGCGCGCCGCACGCCACGCCGAAGCCGTAGTCCCCTGTGCACGAGGGGGCGGCCGGGTTTCCGGCCGCCCCCTCGCTCACGACGCCAACCAGGCGTCTTCCGCCGCGTAGTCGAAGAGATCCCCGTACGCCCGGAGCACGGCGGGATAGGCCTCCCGCCAGTCCCGCCCGGCCAGTTGGCGCTCGATCGAGGCGACCGTCTCCGTGAGTGTTTCGGCGTAGCGGACGACGGGGCGGTAGCCCAACTCCCGCTCCGCTGCCGTCATGTCGAAGATGACGGGCAGCGGCACCGACCACGGCGTATCGCCCACCGTGGGACGCGGTGGAGGCCCGTCCACCAGGACGTCCTCCGTCTCGACACCCATCACCGCGTCGATCGCCGCACCGATCTCCGCCACCGTCGGCGCGTCGGGATCGCAGGCGTTGAGGACGCGTGCGCCCGGACGGGTGGCCGCCAGGCGGATCAGCTCGGCGATGGTGTGGACACTCGCCGGATGAAAGCGGCTCGCTCCGTCGAAGGCGAGGACCCGCCTGCGGCGGCCGTCGAGGTTGCGCTTGACGAAATACAGTTCGCGGGGCGAGCGGCAGTAGGGGCCGTGGATGGCGCCCGCGCGCAGCAGGGTCGTCGGCAACAGCTCGCCCGCGCCGAGGAGTTCGCGCTCCAGGGCCACCTTGCGCGTGCTGTACGTGGCCTCGCCCGGCCGAACGGTGCGCAGGCTCTCCGCAATCGGCACGGGGTACTCGGGAAAGCCGTCCGGCTCCGCCTGTGTGTCGAAGCCGCGTCCCTTGTCGTCCTCGTACACCGCCACGCTGGAGATCACCACGGCCGAGCCGACGCGACCGGCCAGTCCCGTCAACTGGCGTCCGTGTTCCGCCCCGTAGGCGACGATGTCGACCAGCACGTCGCAGCCGTCGCCGATCACCGCGGCCAGCGCGGTGTCGTCCGCGCGGTCGAGCCGCGCCGTGCGCACCTCCGCCGGCCAGCTGTCGTCCCGGCCGCCGCCGCGCGACGCGGCCGTCACCGCCCAGCCGTCCCGCGCGAGCGCGCCCACGGCCGCGCGTCCGATCTGCCCCGTCGCTCCGATCACTACAACACGTCTCATACGTAAGGAATGTACAGGACGTACGATCATCGGGCGGCCGGTCAACTCAGCGGCATCCGCGGGAACTTGCGGGCGTTCGCCGCGCTCTCGGCGGCCTCCTCGGCCTTGACGACGGCCGCGTACCGGTCGACGTACTCCTGCTCGGAGAGGGACAGGATGGCGTACATGATCTCGTCGGTGATGGCGCGCAGGATGGCCTTCTCATGCTCCATCCCGGCGTAGCGGGAGAAGTCGAGGGGTTTGCCGAAGCGGATGACGACGGGATGGATGTTCGGGATGACCTTGCCGGGGGGCTGGGCCTCGAAGGTGCCGATCATCGCGCAGGGGATCACCGGGACCTGGGCTCTGAGCGCCATCACGGCGACGCCGACCTTGCCCTTGTAGAGGCGGCCGTCGTGTGAGCGGGTGCCCTCCGGATAGATCCCGAGCAGCTCGTTCTTGCGCAGTACGCCGAGCCCTTCGCGGATCGCGGCCTGCCCCGCATCCTTGCCCGAACGGTCCACCGGAATCTGCCCCGCGCTGCGGAAGAAGGCGGCCGTCAGCCGGCCCTTGATGCCCGGACCCGTGAAGTACTCGGCCTTCGCCAGGAAGGTGATACGCCGCTTGAGGATCGCCGGCATCAGGAAGTGGTCCGAGAACGACAGATGATTGCCGGCGACAATGGCGGGCCCCGATGACGGAATGTGCTCAAGCCCCTCGATCCGGGGCCGGAAGACCAGCCTCAACAGTGGACCCAGAAGCACGTATTTGAGCACGTAATAGAACATGGGGGTCGCTCCTCACTTTGTCGGATCGGCTCAACCGCCGCGTTCTTGCAGGTCAACGGCCCTTTGCTGGGACGCCAGTGTAGAGGCGGATGTTGCCGTGCGTAACCCGGTCCGATCGGACACGCGCTGACCCCATGCAGGTTGCTGCCTCTGGCCGACCCGCATCAACCGGATGGCACAGCGTGGCGCAATCACCGGTCATGACTGGCAGGCGGCGGCTCCTTGATCCCGGCTGCCGCCTGCTGTATTCAAGCCCTGGAACCGGCTGCGGAGACGAAACGAGCGGGCGCCGTCGTCCGGCGCCCGCTCATCGTTTGTCGTGGGGGTATCAGACCCCTCGCGCCAGCACCTTCTCCAACGCCCCCAGGGCCGACCGGAGTTCCTCGCCGGTGATGGTCAGGGGCGGGGCCAGCCGGATCGTCGAACCGTGGGTGTCCTTGACGAGAACGCCCTCCCGCATCAGGCCCTCGCTGATCTCGCGGCCCGTGCCGATGGCGGGGTCGATGTCGACGCCCGCCCACAGACCCCGGGCGCGGAAGCCCTCGACGCCCTTGCCGACGAGCGCTGCCAGGCCGCCCCGCAGGACCACGCCCAACTCGGCCGCCCGGCACTGGTATTCACCGGTCCCCAACAGTCCGACGACGGCGGAGCCGACCGCCGCGGCGAGCGGATTGCCGCCGAACGTCGAGCCGTGCTCGCCGGGCCGCAGCACCTCCAGCACGTCCCGGCGTCCGACGACCGCGGAGACCGGCACGATGCCGCCGCCGAGCGCTTTGCCGAGGAGCAGCAGGTCGGGGACGACGGCCTCGTGCTCGACGGCGAGGGTGGTACCCGTGCGGCCCAGGCCCGACTGGATCTCGTCCGCGATGAACAGACAGCCGGTACGGCGGGTCAGTTCCCGGACACCGGCGAGGTAGCCGTCGTCCGGGATCACGACGCCCGCCTCCCCCTGGATGGGCTCGATCAGCACGGCCGCGGTCGTCTCGTCGACGGCCGCCTCGAGCGCGGCGAGGTCGTTGTACGGGACGACACGGAAGCCGGGCGTGAAGGGGCCGAAGCCGGTGCGGGCCGTCTCGTCGGTGGAGAAGCTGACGATCGTGGTCGTACGGCCGTGGAAGTTGTCCGCGGCCACGACGATGGTCGCCCGGTCGGCCGCGACGCCCTTCACCTCGTACGCCCACTTGCGGGCCACCTTGATGGCGCTCTCCACCGCCTCCGCGCCCGTGTTCATGGGCAGCACCATGTCCAGGCCCGTCAACTCCGCCAGCGATTCCGCGAATTCGGCGAGGCGGTCGTTGTGGAAGGCGCGCGAGGTGAGGGTGAGCTGGTCGAGCTGGCGGTGCGCCGCCTCGATCAGTACCGGGTTGCGGTGGCCGAAGTTGAGCGCCGAGTAGCCCGCCAGCATGTCGAGGTAACGGCGGCCCTCGACGTCCTCGACCCAGGTGCCCTCGGCACGGGCGACGACCACCGGCAGCGGGTGGTAGTTGTGCGCGAGGACGGGCGCCTCGGCGCGGATCAGCTCGGCTGAGGTGCGCGTACGGGCGGGAGCGGTCATGAGCGGATCTCCTGAGTGCAGCACTTGATGCCGCCGCCGGCCTTGTGGAACTCCGAGAGGTCGACGGGGACGGGGACGTAACCGTGGCGTGCGAGCTGGTCGGCGAGCGCTTCGGCGCGCGGCGCGATGAAGACGTGGCGGCCGTCGGAGACGGAGTTGAGGCCGAAGGTCATGGCGTCCTCGCGGGTGGCGAGCACCGCGTCAGGAAAGAGCCGCGCGAGCACCTCGCGGCTGCCCGGCGAGAACGCCTCCGGGTAGTACGCGATGTTTGCTTCGTGCCCGTCATCGAGGACGAACAGTGCCGTGTCCAGGTGGTAGAAGCGCGGGTCCACCAGTTGGAGGCTGATCACCGGGACGCCGAAGAACTCCTGCACCTCGCGATGCGCGTCGGGCGTCGTACGGAATCCGGTGCCGGCCAGGACATACCGGCCGGTCGGGACCAGATCGCCCTCGCCCTCGCACACGGACTCGGGACGGTAGACGTCGAAACCGGCCGCCTTGAACCAGGTCTCGTACGCGGTGGACTCGGGACGGCGCTGCGGGGCATGGAAGAGCGAGCCGAAGACGCGGCCCGCGAGGACCAGCGCCGAGTTGGCCGCGAACACCATGTCCGGGAGGCCGGCGACCGGCTCCACGGCGTCGACGGTGTGGCCGTGGGCGCGGTAGGCGCTGATCAGCGCCTGCCACTGCCCCCGGGCGAGATCGACATCCACGGGTGTGTCGGGATGCATCCAGGGATTGATCGCGTACTGCACGGCGAAGTGTCTGGGTTCGCAGACGAGAAAGCGCCGGGGGCGCGGCACACGGCTGTCGGGCACAGAGAGGGTCCTCCGCTTCCTGCGGTGTCGGGCTGGGGGGTGCCTCCACGGTAGGAAACGGGGGATACGGGCGACAAGCGACGAGAGCTGCGCGTGTACGCAGCTTTGCTGCGCAGTTCCGCCAGTCAGCGCACGTTTGATGCGTCATCCGGTGCGGCGTGGGTCGCGCCCGCTTCCGGAGCCTCCGGCAGCAGATGGGACAGCACCATGTAGCTGATCGTCTTCCGGATGAACGGCTCGATGCGGATACGCTCCAGGACCTCCTCGAAGTGCTCCACATCGGTCGCCCGCACATGCAGCAGCGCGTCCGCGCCCCCGGTCACGGTCATCGCCGCGGTGATCTCCGGGTGGTTGCGCACCACCTCCGCGAGGCGCCGGGGCGGCGCCGCGCCCTCGCAGTACACCTCGACGTACGCCTCCGTGCGCCAGCCGAGTGCCGCGGGCTTCACCGTGGCGGTGAACCCGGTGATCACACCGGTCTCGCGCAGCCGGTCGACGCGGCGCTTGACCGCGGTGGCGGACAGGCCGATCGCCGCGCCGATCTCCGCGAAGCTCGTCCTGGCATTGGCCATCAGGGCCGTGATGATCTTGCGGTCGAGGTCGTCGAACATCGCGGGCTTGCTGTTCATGGCGGCACTGTATCCAGCGGCCATGTCCACGCCCCGCACATGTCCAGGCGTACGAATCGCTCTTACACTCCACTGTCATGCTGCGCGCGCTCGCCGTCGACGACGAACAACCGTCCCTGGAGGAACTCCTCTATCTGCTGAACGCCGATCCACGGGTCGGCAGCGCCGAGGGGGCGAGCGACGCGACCGAGGCGCTGCGCCGGATCAACCGGGCCCTCGAGTCCGGGCCCGGCGGACCCGAGGCGATCGACGTCGTCTTCCTCGACATCCACATGCCCGGGCTCGACGGACTCGATCTGGCCCGG
Organism: Streptomyces sp. NPDC048415; assembly: GCF_040651675.1. Classification (NCBI taxonomy): domain Bacteria; kingdom Bacillati; phylum Actinomycetota; class Actinomycetes; order Kitasatosporales; family Streptomycetaceae; genus Streptomyces; species Streptomyces sp. NPDC048415. Next base: position 12,849 of record NZ_JBEZKJ010000071.1, read on the forward strand.
CTGCTCACCGGGTTCGCCCAGCCGCCGCTCGTCGTGTTCGTCACCGCTCACGAGGGCTTCGCCGTGCAGGCCTTCGACCTGAAGGCCGTCGACTACGTGCTCAAGCCGGTCCGCAGGGAACGCCTCGCCGAGGCCGTCCGGCGGGCCGTCCACCTCAGGGACACCGCCCCGCTGATACCGGTGCACGAGCCCGACCCCGACCACATATCCGTCGAACTCGGCGGCGTCACCCGCTTCGTGGCCGTCGAGGACATTACCCATGCCGAGGCCCACGGCGACTACGCCCGTCTGTACACCGCCCAGGGCAGCCATCTCGTCCGCATCCCGCTGTCCACTCTCGAAGAACGCTGGCGCTCCCGCGGCTTCGTCCGCATCCACCGGCGCCACCTCGTCGCACTGCGCCACATCGGCGAACTCCGCCTGGACGCGGGCACGGTGAGTGTCCTCGTCGACTCCGTCGAGCTCCAGGTCAGCCGTCGGCACGCACGCGAACTGCGCGACCTGCTGCTGCGCCGGACGACGAGCTGAGGAGGGCGGCGTGCCGCATGACCCGACCGAACGCCGCGTGGTCGTCACCGGAGTGCCCCGGCGCACTCGCCGGACGTCCGGCTACTACCGGCCCAGGACCGAGATCGACGAACAGACCACGCTCGGCCACACCTACGTCCGCTCCCTGATGCGCAGTCAACTCCGCGTGGCGCTGCTGGTGTTCGCCGTCCTGGTGCTGCTCGTCGGCCCGCTGCCCCTCGTCTTCGCCGCGATGCCGGACGGGGCGGCCCTGGAGTGGGCCGTGCTCGGCTTCTGCGTGTACCCGCCGCTGGTGCTGCTGGCCCGCTGGTACGTCCGCCGCGCGGAGCGCAACGAGAACGACTTCGTACGGCTCGTCGAGGATCAGGACCGCTGAACCGTGGACCAGAACTACGCCGTCCCCGCGGTCGCCCTCGTCGTCGTCGCGACCGTCCTGGTCGGCGCGTTCGGGCTGCGTATCTCCCGGACCACCTCCGACTTCTACGTCGCCTCACGCACCGTGGGCCCCCGGCTGAACGCCGCCGCGATCAGCGGCGAATACCTCTCCGCCGCCTCCTTCCTGGGCATCGCGGGCCTGGTGCTGGTCCAGGGCCCCGACATGCTCTGGTACCCGGTCGGCTACACGGCGGGCTACCTCGTCCTGCTGCTCTTCGTGGCGGCCCCGCTGCGCCGCTCCGGCGCGTACACCCTGCCCGACTTCGCCGAGGCGCGGCTCGGCTCGCACGCGGTGCGGCGCCTGGCGGGTGCCTTCGTCGTCGGCGTCGGCTGGCTGTATCTGCTGCCCCAACTGCAGGGAGCCGGGCTGACGTTGGCCGTGCTGACCGACGCTCCCGACTGGTTCGGGGGAGTGCTCGTCGCCGTCGTCGTGGTCGCCACCGTCGCCGCGGGCGGCATGCGCAGCATCACCTTCGTACAGGCCTTCCAGTACTGGCTCAAACTCACCGCCCTGCTGGTCCCCGCACTCTTCCTCGTGCTCGCCTGGCAGGCCCACGGCGCGCCCCGCGACATCTTCGACGAACCGGCGACCTTCCGCGAACAGCGCGTCGTACGGGTCGACGACACCCTCGACCTGAAGCTCTCCCGGCCGCTCGGCGTCACCACGAGCGGCACCGTCGACGGCCGACGGTACGAGGACGAGCGCGTCCGTCTGTCCGTCGGCGTCCACCACATCGAGGCCGGTACCCGGCTGACCTTCACCAAGGGCGACCCGGTGCCGGTGGCCGACCGCGGCAGCAACGGCGGCATGTCGACGTCGCTGGCGGCGGGCCGAGAGGAACGCCCGCTGTACGCCACGTACGGACTGATCCTCGCCACGTTCCTCGGCACGATGGGACTGCCCCACGTCGTCGTCCGCTTCTACACCAGCCCGCACGGCGTGGCCGCCCGCCGCACCACGGTCGCCGTGCTCGGCCTGATCGGCGCCTTCTACCTCCTCCCGCCCGTCTATGGGGCGCTGGGAAGGCTTTACGCCCCCGAACTCAGCCTCACCGGCGACGCGGACGCCGCCGTACTCCTGTTGCCCGACCGGATGCTCGGCGGGCTCGGCGCGGACCTCCTGGGCGCGCTGGTCGCGGGCGGGGCCTTCGCGGCGTTCCTGTCGACCGCGTCCGGACTGACCATGGCGGTCGCGGGCGTGCTCACACAGGACGTGCTGCCCTCGCGCGGCGTACGGCACTTCCGGCTCGGCACCGTGCTCGCGATGGCCGTGCCTCTCGCCGCGAGCGTGCTGGTGGGCGGGTTGCCGGTCGCCGACGCGGTGGGGCTCGCGTTCGCGGTGTCCGCGTCCTCCTTCTGCCCCCTGCTGGTGCTGGGCATCTGGTGGCGGCGGCTCACCCCGCCGGGTGCCGCCGCCGGGATGCTCGTCGGGGGCGGCTCGGCGCTCGTCGCGGTCGGCGCGACCATGGCGGGCTGTCCGGGCACGGGCTCGCTGCACGCGCTCCTCGCCTGGCCCGCGCTGTGGTCCGTACCGCTCGGCTTCGTGACGATGGTGCTGGTGTCACTGGCAACCCCGGGCCGCGTCCCGGCCGGGACGGCGGCGATCCTCGCGCGGTTCCACCTGCCGGAGGAGCTGTCGGACGGACAGGTGCGGGCGGCCGTGAGTGCGAGGGAGGCAGAGGCGTGAGTGGATTCCTCGCCGGGCTCTGCGTCGCCGTACTCCCGTTGCTCGCCGCCGGGTTCTGGCTCGGCAGGCGCACCGCGCGGCCCGAGAGCCTCGGCGGGCTCGGCACCCCCGTGGAGCACGCCACCTTCCAGACCCTGCACACCGCCTCGCTCGCCGCGCCTCCACTGCGCGCGGGCCTCACGCAGGAGACGGCCGGTCGGTCGGCGCGACGGCTGCGCACCCTGCTCGGCACGGACGCGCTGTGCCTCACCGACCAGGAGAGGGTGCTCGCCTGGGACGGGATCGGGGCGCACCACCGCGCCGAGATCATGGAACGGCTGGGCGGCCCGCTGGAGACCGGCCGCGGCGAGGCCTTCCGGCTGACGTGTGACGAGCCCGACTGCCCGCTGCGCTGGGCCGTCGTCGCACCGCTCACCGTCGACGAACGCGTGCACGGCGCCCTCGTCGCCTGCGCGCCCCGCGAGTCCGCCGTCCTCGTACGGGCGGCGGGTGAGGTCGCCCGCTGGGTCTCGGTGCAACTGGAACTCGCCGACCTCGACCGGTCCCGTACCCGTCTGATCGAGGCCGAGATCAAGGCACTGCGCGCCCAGATATCACCGCACTTCATCTTCAACTCGCTGGCGGTGATCGCCTCGTTCGTCCGCACCGACCCCGAGCGGGCCCGCGAACTGCTTCTCGAATTCGCGGACTTCACGCGCTACTCGTTCCGCCGGCACGGCGACTTCACCACCCTCGCCGACGAACTGCACGCCATCGACCACTACTTGGCGCTCGTACGGGCCCGCTTCGGGGAGCGGCTGTCCGTCACCCTGCAGATCGCCCCGGAGGTACTGCCGATCGCGCTGCCCTTCCTCTGCCTCCAGCCCCTCGTGGAGAACGCCGTCAAACACGGCCTGGAGGGCAAGACCGACAAGAGCCATATCAGCATCACGGCACAGGACGCGGGCGCCGAGGCACTGGTCGTCATCGAGGACAACGGCGCCGGAATGGACCCCGAGCGGCTGCGCCGCATCCTCTCCGGGGAGGCCAGCCCCTCCGGCGGCATCGGGCTCTCCAACGTCGACGAACGCCTGCGCCAGGTCTACGGGGACGACTACGGCCTCGTGATCGAGACCGCGGTGGGCGCCGGCATGAAGATCACCGCCCGGCTGCCCAAGTACCAGCCGGGCGTGCACTCCGCGGGACGGCTGCCCAGAGCATGAGCGTCAGGTGCGCGAGGCCACCATCCCCAGCGTGATCAGGCCGAGCACGACCCAGCCGAACCACAGCCAGCCGTTGCTGCCGAGTGCCACCGTGTAGGCCGTCACCACGACGAGCCCGCCCACGGTGAGCACCCCCATCGTCTTCGTCGTACCGGGCATCGCAGCACCCTCCTCCAGGCGGGTCCGCGACGCGGGCCGTGGCCTTGGGGCCATTTTCACCCGGAGGGGTGTGGTTCGCCAGGGCCGCGTCGGCTACTGGGCTTCCTGCGGCGGACGTTGTCCCTGTTCAAGACTGCAGACCACCAGGTAATACCGGTCCGCCCACAGACCTTCACTGTGCAGGCCATGACTCCAGTGGGTGGTGGGATCGACGTGGTACTTCTCCGGCCGGGCGTCCCGCTCGCACTGGTCGTCCGCCTGGGCGTCGGGGTCCTCATCGGGCTGGTAGGCCGTGAGGTGGGTGATCTGGACGACCCGTCCCCCATGAGGCTTGTCGCAGGCGACCAGCTCGAAGTGGGTGATGACGCGTGCGTCACCGCCGGCATGGCCGAGGCAGTCGCCCCGCTGCATCTGGGTCGCGGCCTGGAACGTCATGCCGTAGGAACGGAGGTCTCCGAGCGGCCCGTACACAGGGCTGCTCTTCCCGGCCAGCAGGCACGCCACGGTGCCACCGGTGGCCTCGAAGCCCTCGCGCGTGGGCACGACGGCCATACTCTTCACGTTCCACGCGAGTCTGTCCGCCGTGTCCTTTGTCCGCTCCTGACACTGGTGCGCGCCGTCGTGGCGCGCGGCCTCGTACGAGCGGAACTTGTACAGCTCCATCACCTGCGCCTCGGGGCGCATCTCCTCGCACGTGGGATCGAGCCGCAGATGTGCCACGGTCGCGGCCTTCCAGAGGTGCGGGTCGCCCACGACGCAATCGCCCCTCCGGAGCGGTTCGGAAAGCCCGACCGTGTCCCCGTACGGCAGCTCGGCCTTGTGCGCCATCGCGTACCAGACCCCGCCGGCCGTCAGCCCCAAGGCGAGCAGCACCGCCGCCAGCGCCTGCAGAAGGCGCGGGCGCTTGCGCCGTCGCCGGCCCGGGGGCCCGAGGGCCGAGGCGGGCGGCCCCCCGTACCCGGGCGGGCCGAACCCCTGCCCCGGCAGCGGGGTGTACGCGCCACGTGCGTGGGCGGTGGGCGCGTACGGATCCGGTGCCCCTGCGGTGGGGGTGGTGTACGCGCCCGGTGCCCCTGCGGTAGGGGTGTACGCGCCCGGTGCCTGTGCGGTCGGCGGGTAAGCGCCCGGTGCGGCGAAGCCCTGGTCTCGGCTCGCGCTGCCCTCGGCCGTGGGCGGATAGCCGCCCGGCGCGGCAAGGCCCTGGTCTCCCACCGGGCTGCCGGAACCCGGACCGTCGGACGTGACGAGCCCCGCCCAGGGCGGCTGGGAGCCCGGGTCGACCTGGGTCGGGGGATGAGGTTGCGGCGTGATGATCCGGGCCAGCGCCGCCGCCGTGTCCTGTGCCGAGATCCGATGGGCGGGATCCTTGTGCAGCAGCGCTTCTACGACCGGCCACAGAGCCCCGGCCCGCCGAGGCGGCGGGGGATCCTCCAGCACCACGGCGGTGATCGCGGCGAGATCGGTGTCGCGGCCGAAGGGGCCGTGGCCCTCCACGCCGAAGTAGAGGGTGCAGCCCAGTGAGAACAGGTCGGCCGCCGCGGTCGGCGGCCCGCCCGTGACTCGCTCCGGTGCCAGATAGCCGGCGGTGCCCACCAGGACGGACGTCATCGTCCAGCGGGTCTCGAGGGAATCCGGCTGGACGGAGATGCCGTAGTCGGTGAGCAGGATCCGGGCGCCCGGCGTGCCCGCGCGGTCCGGGGCGAGCAGGATGTTCGCGGGCTTCACGTCCCGGTGCATGATGCCGCGCTCGTGCCCGGCGGTCAGGGCATCCAGCACCGCGAGACCGACGCGGGCGCACTCGTCGGGGGCCAGCGGGCCGCGCCGGGCCAGCCAGTCACGCAGATCCTCAGCGCCCGCCACGTACTCCATCACGATCCACGGCAGGCCCTCGAACTCCAGGACGTCGTGCACGGTCACGACGTGCGGGTGTCCCCGCAGCACCGCCGCGTGCCGTGCCTCGGCGCGGGCCCGCGCGATGCGCGACTCGTGCTCCTCGACGCCCTCCTGCGGATTGCGGAACCTGATCTCCTTGAGCGCGACGTCGCAGTCGAGCCGCTGGTCGTGGGCACGCCACACATGGCCCATCCCACCCGAGCCGACCTGCTCCACGAGCAGATACCGGCCGGCCACGATCCGGCCCACTCCCGACTGCGGTGATCCTGCTGCCATCCGGTTGCTCCCCGGGTTCTGCGCTGGTGCGTACGCGGATCAGGACGCGTCCGCGGTGAGCCCACCGGAGTCGATCGCGTCGGTCGCGGACGACGGGGCGCCGGGCGCGGAGTCGCTGACGCCTGGGTCGACCGAGGGGGAGTCGCTCGACGCCGGCGCGCCGCTGGCCGTCGGTTCGAAGGAGGTCGGGTCCCTCGAGAGGGACTCCGTGGGGGTGGCCGACTCGCTGGTACGCGTGCCGGAGGGAGTACTGCTCGACGCGGACGGAGTCGTCGGTGACGTCGTGTCGGATCCGGTGCTCGACCCGCCGGGTCCGCTGCTGGACCCGCCAGGTCCGGTGCTGGACTCACCGGGACCAGTGCTGGACTCACCGGGACCAGTGCTGGACTCACCGGGACCAGTGCTGGACTCACCGGGACCAGTGCTGGACTCACCCGGTCCGGTGCTGGACTCACCGGGACCAGTGCTGGACTCACCCGGTCCGGTGCTCGACTCGCCCGGACCAGTGCTGGACTCGTCCGGGCCCGTGGTCATCCCACCGGAGTCCGGGGGAGTCTTCTCGCCGGCGCCCCCGTCGCCGGACCGCACGAACAGCGTCACGGGCGCGCCCCACTCCAGGGTGCTGCCCTCGACCGGGTCGGAAGCGTTGACCTGGGCGTCGTCGGGGGGCAGCGAGTCACCGTCGTACCCCATGGCCAGCCCCGCCTGGGCCAGGTGCTGGGTCGCCTGGGCGAACGTCATGCCGGTGACGGCCGGTACGGCGTGTTCCGTGTGTGTGTTGAAGGATGTGTCGTCACCGTTGACACCCAGCTCACGGGCGATTCCGTGGTCCGGATCGTGGACGTCGACGAGCTGGAGCCGGTCGATCTTCGGGTCGCCGGGCGGCGGCTCGACGATCACGATGTGGTTCTGCTGAAATCCGGACCACTTCTTGTTTCCGGCCTTGAACTGCACCGAGGTCTTTTTGATGTTCGCCTTGGACGGTCGCAGCGGATTACCGCAGGAGCACTTCACGGCGGGGAGGCCCTGCTGATCGACCAGAACCGCGATCCCGGCCTGCAGCAGGGCGTCGAAGGGGACGGCCTTGGCGTGCTTGTACTCGTGATTCGTCACGAGGGTGTCGTGGCGCAGCACGACGGGTGTGAGTTGATCGATATACCCGGAGATCCGGTCCGGCTCGATATGCAGAACACGGGCCCATTCCCGCGCCTTGGCGGAGTTCTCGGGAGCGGTGAGGAATTTCTTCAGCTGCGCGAGGGCGCAGGTACCGGGCTTCGTCGATCCACCGAACTCACCGGTGGCCCCACCGGTGTCGTTCTGGCCCGGCGAGCTGTCTCCGCCCGGCCCGTTGCCGCCGACCGGCGTGCCGCCGTAGAGGCCTGGGCTGTTGCTGGCCTGCACCCCGCCGCTCGGCCGTGCCTGGGCGAGGCGGGCGTCCCTGCCGAGCTTGCCGTCCTCCTTGAAGAAGGGATTGGCCTGCGAAATCCCCGCGGCCACGGCACGCACGACGAACAATTGATCGGATTTGCTGCACCCGCTGATTACCAGCACGGAAACCAGCAGTAGAGTGATCCTGCGGGCCGCCGATATCCCGGCCCTTTGCATGAAAGCGCAAAATGTCATGACCGCTCCCCCTGCGGTTCCCCCCTGGACGCCCTCCATGCTACTGAATAGAAGTCCTTTTCACGCAAGGTGAATAGGAAAGTTAATTCAGCGACCGCGTGCGTTGAGTGAGGCCAGATAGGCGTTGTACGCCTCGAGTTCCTTGTCGCCGTCGCGGTCCGCGGCCCGGTCCTCGCGCTTGGCCTGCCGCTGCTCGGAGCTGTACCACTGGAAGAGCAACGCGAGCAGCACGAGGACGGAGGGGATCTCGCTGAACGCCCAGGCGATGCCGCCGGCCGCGGTCTGGTCGCTGAGCGCGTCGATGCCGAGCGAGGCGGGCGGGTTCTTGTACGTCTCGACCATCGGCGCGGAGGCCATCATCAGCGCGATGCCGAAGAAGGCGTGGAACGGCATGCCCGCGAACAGCTCCAGCATCCGCAGCAGATAGCCGGGGCGGCGTGGACCCGGGTCCACGCCCATGATCGGCCAGAAGAAGACCAGGCCGACGGCGAGGAAGTGACACATCATCGCGATGTGTCCCGCCTTCGAGCCCATCAGGAAGTCGAAGATCGGCGAGAAGTACAGCGCGTACAGGCTCGCGATGAACAGCGGGATGGTGAACGCGGGATGCGTGATGATCCGCATGTACCGGCTGTGCAGGAACATCAGCAGCAGCTCACGGGGCCCCTTGCTGCCGCGCTTGGCCGCGACCGGCAGTGCGCGCAGCGCCAGTGTGATAGGCGCGCCGAGCAGGATCAGGATCGGTGACAGCATGCTGATCACCATGTGCTGGACCATGTGCACGCTGAACATGACCATGCCGTAGTCGTTCAGCCTGGTGCACATCACGAGCATGACGGTCAGCACACCGACGACGAACGCGGCGGTCCTTCCGGACGACCACTTGTCGCCGCGCCGCGCGAGCCGTACGACTCCCCAGCCGTACAGTCCAAGTCCCGTCAGGCAGGCGACGAGGAAGAACGGGTCGGCGGACCACTCGAGCCCCCGCCCCAGCGTGAACGGCGGCAGATCCATGGTCATGCCGTGCCCGCTGTGATCCATCCGCCGGCTCCTGTTTCGTACTGGTTGTGCGCTGTCTGTCCGGACCAGAGTAGAACTGCCCCCGGCCGCGGCTGCGACCGGGGGCAGATCCACTCACGTACGACTTACAGAACGCACTCCGCCTCGGCGTACCGTTCGTCCGGAACCGTCTTCAGCGTCTCGACCGCCTCGGCGAGCGAGACCATCACGATATCGGTGCCCCGCAGCGCGGTCATCCTGCCGAACTCGCCGCGGTGCACGGCCTCCACGGCGTGCCAGCCGAATCGTGTCGCGAGGACGCGGTCGTACGCCGTCGGTGTGCCGCCCCGCTGCACATGCCCGAGAATGACCGGCCGTGCCTCCTTGCCGAGGCGCTCCTCCAGCTCCAGCGAGAGCTGCCGGGCGATCCCGGCGAACCGCTCGTGCCCGTAGATGTCCTTGCCGCCCTCGTCGAAGGCCATGGTGCCGGCCTTCGGCTTGGCGCCCTCGGCGGCCACCACGATGGCGAACCGCTTGCCCGCCTCGAAGCGCTCGCCGACCTTGGCGGCCAACTCCTCGATGTCGAAGGGCCGTTCCGGTACGACGATGGCGTGGGCGCCCGCCGCCATGCCGGAGTGCAGCGCGATCCAGCCGGTGTGGCGGCCCATGACCTCCACGATCAGCACGCGCTGGTGGGATTCGGCGGTGGTCTTCAGCCGGTCCAGCGCCTCGGTCGCGACGCCGACGGCCGTGTCGAAGCCGAAGGTGACGTCCGTGACGGCGATGTCGTTGTCGATGGTCTTCGGCACGCCGACGATCGGCAGGCCGCTGTCCGAGAGCAGCCGGGCCGCCTTGAGCGTGCCCTCCCCGCCGATCGGGATGATCGCGTCGAGGCCGAGCTCCTCGACATGCCCCTTGGCCCGCTCCACACCGTCACGCAGATGCGCCGGCTGGACCCGGGAGGAGCCGAGCATGGTGCCGCCGCGAGCGAGGATGCCGCTCACCGCGTCGAGGTCGAGTTTGAGGTAGTCGCACTCCAGGAGACCCTTCCAGCCGTCCCGGAAGCCGATGACCTCGTCGCCGTGGTCGACGACGGCACGGTGCACGACGGACCGGATGACGGCGTTCAGACCGGGGCAGTCGCCGCCGGACGTGAGGACACCAATGCGCATAGCCCGAAATACCTTCTCAACGTGGGCCGGGGACCGGACCACGTTGTCCGGCTGGAACGCGGCCACCCTACCGGCGTGAGGGGGTGGTGCCGTAATGGGCGTCCGCCTGCTGGACGTGGCCGCACAAGTGAGCGGAGGGGCCGTCAGGCGGGCTCGTGACTACGGTGCCGGAACACGACCGGGGCGCGCCTGAGGTTTGCCTCAAGCGCGCCCGGTGACTGCTCAGGCAGGCTGCCGCGCGGCTGTGTTCACACAGGCCGCGCGGCTGTCCTCACGCAGGTTGCTGCGCAGCCGCGATGCGCTCGCCTCGCAGTGCTTCGTACCACCGGTCGTCGATCGGCGGCAGCGCGTTCACGTCGAGGGCCAGCTTCAGCAGCAGGTCCGCGATCTGCGGGTTGCGGGCGAGGACGGGTCCGTGCATGTACGTACCGAAGACCGTGTCGTTGTACGCGCCCTCGGTGCCGTCGCCGGTGCCGTTGCCCTTGCCGAGCCGCACGTTCGCGAACGGCCGCGCGGTGGGACCGAGGTGGGTGACGCCCTGGTGGTTCTCGAAGCCGGTCAGCTGCGGCAGGCCGAGGCGCGGGTCGATGTCCGCGAGGACGTCGCCGACGCACCGCTCGCCCTCGCCGCGTGTGGAGACCACGTCGAGCAGGCCGAGGCCCGGCTCGCGCTGCCCGAGGTCGTTGATGAACTCGTGGCCGAGGATCTGGTAGCCGGCGCAGACCGAGAAGACGATCGCTCCGTTGCCGACCGCGCGGTGCAGACCGCCGTCACGGCGCAGCCGCTCGGCCGCGAGCCGCTGCGGCCGGTCCTCGCCGCCGCCGATCAGATAGATGTCGCCTGAGGTGGGGATCGGCTGGTCGCTGCGCACGTCGAGGCGGGCCACGTCGAGGCCGCGCTGGCGGGCCCGGCGCTCCACGACGAGCGCGTTGCCCTGGTCGCCGTAGGTGCTCAGCAGGTCCGGATAGATCCACACCAGACGCAGGTTGTTGTCGCTCATTCTCTTCGTCCTCCGTGGCTCAGTTGCCGACACGACGCCTCAGGTCCTGGAAAGCGGTGTAGTTCGCGATGACCTCGATGCGTCCGGGCGGTGCCAGCTGCACGGCCTGGTCGAGGTTCTCGCAGACCTGGAAGTGCTGGTTCGCGACCTCCAGGCGTACGGCGAGGTCCAGCTTGCGGTCGCCGAGAACGAAGATCGGATGCCCGCTGAGCTGTGTGTAGTCGACGTCCCACAGCCAGGAGGTGTCGGTGCCGTCGGCGCCGCGCGCGTTCACCGAGAGGATGACCGGGGTCGGCGGCGGGTCGATCAGGGAGAACGTCTCCAGCCAGCCCGCGGGGTTCTTCGCGAGCAGCAGACGCAGGTCGCGCTGCATGAACTGGACCACGTCATAGCGTCCGGCCACCGCCTGCACCTGGTACATGCGTTCCAGGGCGACCTGCGGCGGCACCCCGAAGACGGCGGCGACGGCGGCCGAGGAGGCGGCGTTCGCCTTGTTGGCGCGGCCCGGCAGCTGGAGGTGGATCGGCCAGGCGGAACCGTGCGGGTCGAGGACGTGGTCGCCGGACAGCGCCCAGGTCGGCGTCGGACGGCGGAAGCCGCACTCGCCGCAGAACCAGTCGTCGCCGGGGCGCTGCATCACACCGCCGCAGGACGGGCAGGACCAGGCGTCGTCCTTCCACATCTGACCGGCGGCCACCCACATCACGTTCGGCGAGGAGGAGGCGGCCCATACGACGAGCGGGTCGTCGGCGTTGGCGACGACGACGGCCTTGGAACCGGCCAGGCCCTCACGCCAGTGCTCGGCCATCATCCGGGTCTCGGCGGCCCGGTCGAGCTGATCGCGGGAGAGATTGAGCAGGGCGATGCACTTCGGGTCGGTGTCGCGCGCGACACCGGAGAGGTACTTCTCGTCGACCTCGATGACCGCGAACTTCGCGTCGGAACCCCCGGCGAGCGCCGAGGTGATGCCGGCCGGCATGTTGGCGCCGAGCGCGTTGGACACGACCGGGCCCGCGGCGCGCAGCGCCTCCGCGATCAGCCGGGTGGTCGTGGTCTTGCCGTTGGTGGCCGAGACCAGGATCACGTCCAGGTGGGTGGCCAGCCGGGCCAGCAGGTCGGGGTCGAGCTTGAGTGCCACCCGGCCGCCGATCACCGATCCGCTGCCGCGTCCGGCGGCCCGCGAGACGGCCGCCGCCGCCTTGCCCGCCGTCACGGCCAGCTTGGCCCGCGGCGTCAGCGGGTCCGAGTTGCCTGACATCGTTTCTCGATCCTCCTTGCGTACGCGCCGCGCCTCTGCCCCCGGCACCGTGTGGGCCTCAGCCTATCGAGATCCACTCACGCGCCCGAATCGCGGCACCTCCAGGGTGCCCGCGCGACATTCGCGCGCCTCCCAGGACCGTACCCTTGCCGCCATGCGACACGGCTCCATCCCGGGCACCCACGGGCGCGTCCGGCCCCTGACCCTGCTCGGCGACCCCGTCCTGCGCACACCGTCCGAGGAGGTCGCCGACTTCGGCCCCCAACTCGTCCAGCTCGTCGAGGACATGTTCGCGACGATGTACGCCGCGCAGGGGGTGGGGCTCGCGGCCAACCAGGTCGGCGTGCCGCTACGGGTCTTTGTGTACGACTGCCCGGACGACGAGGACGTCCGTCATCTGGGACATGTGGTGAACCCACGCCTTGTCGAGGCGGACGGTGTTGTGCTGCGCGGTCCTGAGGGTTGTTTGTCGCTGCCGGGGCTGGAGGCGGGCACGGAGCGGTACGACCACGCGGTGGTCGAGGGGTTCACGGTGACCGGCTCGCCGGTCACCGTGCACGGCACCGGGTGGTTCGCCCGGTGCCTGCAGCACGAGAGTGACCACCTCGACGGTGGGGTGTACGTGGACCGGCTCACCGGGTGGCGCCGGCGCCGCGTCATGCGGCAGGTGAGTCGGGCGCCTTGGGGCAGCTGAGACCGGCCTGTGACCGCCGGTCCCGCCGCGGCTGGTCGCGCAGTTCCCCGCGCCCCTGACGGGCCGGGCTTGTCGCTCGGCCGCGCACCGGTTGTGGCTGGTCGCGCGGTTCCTCGCGCTCCTGACGGGCCGGGCTTGTCGGTCGGTCGCGCACCGGCTGGTCGCGTAGTTGCTCGCGCTGCTGGTGGGGCGCTGAGGTTGTGGTTGGGTGCCCGTCAGTGATGGCTGGTCGCGCCCCTGACACGGGCCCGCGTCAGAAGCCCGGGCCGCCGACCTTGTCTCCGGCCGCCGCCAGGCGGCCCCACAACAGATCCGCGAGGCTGCGTACCAACTCGGCCCGCGTGCAGGGTCGTTCGCCGAGCCACCAGTCGCCGGCCGCGTGCATCATGCCGACGATGCCGTGGCCCCAGACCCGCGCCAGCTGCTGGCTGCCGGGGCCGAGGTCGACCCGCTCCTCGATCACCTCGGCCAGTTCCTCGCCCATGCGGCGCAGCAACGGCGCGGAGTGCTTGCCGACGTCGAAGCCCGCGTCTCCCGGCTGGCCGCCTTCCGCCGGATGCATCAGGAACCGGTACACCTGCGGGCGTGCCTCGATGGCCGCCAAATACGTGTCGAGCGTCTGCTCGACACGCTCGCGCCGCCCGGCCGGGGCGTCCAGCGCGGCCCGCAGCGCTCCGAGGAGGGCGTCGGTGTGCCGCTTGGCGAGCGCGGCGTAGAGTCCACCCTTGTCGCCGAAGTGGCGGTAGAGGATCGGCTTCGTGATGCCCGCCTCGGCGGCGATGGCATTCATCGAGGCCCCGGGGCCGTCGCGCAGCACCACGCGGTCGGCGGCCTCCAGCAGCTCGCGCCGGCGGCGGTCGGCGGACCTTTGCTGATCGGTCCGCTGTGTGGTGTCCATGTGCTCTCCCCACCCGTGGTGATTCGGTGACGCCTGCGCAAACTAACACTCTTCGGCGCACGGGTATCGAACGGGCTACCGAGCGAGGCTCGGGAGTTGACTTTTCCTACTGGTCAGTAACAGACTCGAGTTACCGCAAGTAACAGTTTAGTGCAGCGCTGGAGGGGACATGGCCGAGTTCACCATGGAGCTCAACGACGAACAGAAGGAGGTCCGGGACTGGCTGCACGGCTTCGCCGCCGACGTCATCCGCCCCGCGGCCGCCGAATGGGACGAGCGTGAGGAGACTCCCTGGCCGGTCATCCAGGAGGCCGCGAAGGTCGGCATCTACTCCCTGGACTTCTACGCCCAGCAGTACTTCGACCCCACCGGCCTCGGCATACCGATGGCCATGGAGGAGCTGTTCTGGGGCGACGCGGGCATCGGCCTGTCCATCGTCGGCACCGGCCTCGCCGCCGTGGGCGTCCTCGCCAACGGCACCGAGGAGCAGATCGGCACCTGGATCCCCCAGATGTACGGCGATGCGGGCGATGTCAAGGTCGCGGCCTTCTGCTCCTCCGAGCCCGACGCCGGCTCCGACGTCGCCTCCATGCGCACGCGTGCCGTCTACGACGAGGCCAAGGACGAGTGGGTCCTCAACGGCACCAAGACCTGGGCGACCAACGGCGGCATAGCCAACGTCCACGTCGTGGTCGCCGTCGTCGACCCCGACCTCGGCTCCAAGGGCCACGCCTCCTTCATCGTCCCGCCGAACACGCCCGGCCTCTCCCAGGGCCAGAAGTTCAAGAAGCACGGCATCCGTGCCTCGCACACCGCCGAGGTCGTCCTGGAGGACGTCCGTATCCCCGGCTCCTGCCTCCTCGGCGGCAAGGAGAAGCTCGACGAGCGCCTCGCCCGTGCCCGCGAGCGCGCGAAGGCGGGCGGTGAGCGAGTGAAGAACGCGGCGATGGCCACGTTCGAGGCGTCCCGCCCGGCCGTCGGCGCGATGGCGGTGGGGACCGCGCGGGCCGCGTACGAGGTCGCCCTCGACTATGCGACGACCCGCGAGCAGTTCGGGCGTCCCATCATCGACAATCAGGGTGTCGCCTTCCAGCTGGCCGACATGCGTACGTCGATCGACGCCGCGCGTCTGCTCGTGTGGCGCGCCTCCTGGATGGCGGTCAACGGCAAGCCGTTCACCGCGGCCGAGGGCTCCATGTCGAAGCTTTTCGCCAGTGAGACCGCGAAGAAGGTCACCGCGCAGGCGATCCAGATCCTGGGCGGCAATGGATACACCCGTGAGTACCCGGTCGAGCGGATGCACCGGGACGCCGCTATTTACACGATCTTCGAGGGTACGAGCGAGATCCAGCGCCTGGTGATCGCCCGGACGCTGTCGGGGATGCCGATCCGCTGATCAGCGGTGTTTGAGTGGTGTGAGTTGCTCGATGTCGTATCTCGCCCGGAGTTCCTCGATCGCCGCGTGATCCGGTGGGCCGCCCGTGCCCAGGATCTCCAGCAGCTCCTCGAAATACCGCTCGTGGTCCGGCGGCGGTGACGCCTGGAAGAACATCTTCGCCGGGGATTCGGTGGGGTTGGAGAAGGCGTGGGGGCAGCCCGGTGGTACGACGATGACCGTGCCCGGTGTCGCCCGTACCACCCGGCTGCCCGAACGGGACTCCCACGTCTGCCAGTTGTCGGGAGTCCGCACGCGTGGCTCGAAGGCGAGCACGTCCACCTCGCCTTCGAGCACGTAGAACAACTCCTCACTGCGTGTGTGCACATGGGCGCCGACGTCGAAGCCGGGCGGTACCACCACCTCGAACGTGGACGCCATGCGCGAGTGCGAGCCGGTCACCTTGAACGTCACATGCTGGGCGGGCGTCTGCACCACCCGGCCGTGACCCGGCGGAACGAGCAGCCCCTCGGACGCTGTCATCGGCCGCTCACCACGTCACGGGCAGGGCCTCGGGGCCCCGGATCAACGCGCCCTTCCTGAAGGGCACTTGATCCGGTGGTACGGCGAGCCGCAGCCCCGGCATCCGGTCCAGCAGCGCGTCGACCAACAGCTCGGACTCCAGCCTGGCGAGCATCCCGCCCGGGCAGTAGTGCGGGCCGAAGCCGAACGCCACATGCGGATTGGGGCTGCGTGAGAAGTCGATGGTCTCCGGGTCGGGGAAGACGTCCGGGTCGCGGTTCGCGGCCAGGTACGACACATAGATCGCGTCGCCCGCCCGGATCCGTACGCCCTTGATGTCGACGTCCTCCAGGGCGATCCGCGACAGCCCGACCGCGTTGCGGTGCGGGATGTAGCGCAGCAGCTCGTCGATGGCCTGCGGGCGGATCTCCGGCTCCGCCCGCAGCCGCTGTGCCAGCTCCGGGCGGGTCAGGAGGATGTAGAACAGCTGCCCGCTGTTGTTCGTGACCGCCTCGCCGCCGATCTGGAGGAGCACAGCGAGTCCGACGCCCTCCTCCAGCGTGATCTCGTCCTGGCCCACGGCGGCACCGAGCAGCGAGGTGACGTCCTCGCCGGTGCTGTCGGTCCGCTCGCCGATGAGCTTCGAGAAGTACGCGCCCATCTCGTCCTTGGCCTTCTCGCTGACCTCGGCGCCGTGCGAGGAGGACAGGATCAGCTGGGTCCAGGTGTGCAAGCTCTTCCGGTCGGCGGCCGGGACGCCCATCAGCTCGCAGACGACGGCGATGGGGAACGGGCTGAGGACGGTGTCCGTGAGGTCGGCGGGCGGCCCGTCCTGGAGCAGCTCGTCGATCAGCTCGTCGAGCATCCGGCGGGACTTCTCGCGCACCCGCTCCACGCCGCGCGCGGTGAAGGCGGCGGCCACCGAGCGCCGCAGCCGGGTGTGGTCGGGCGGGTCCAGGAAGCCGACCGCGCCCCGGGCCGGGATGAAGTGCGGGGCGAGCCGGGTGACCTGCTGGTCCATGACGGCCTCGCGGCTGAACCGGGCGTCGTTGGTCACCATGCGCACGTCGTCGTAGCGCGTCACCAGCCACGCCCAGCCCTCACCGTTGGGCAGCCCGATCCGGGTGACCGGGCCCTCACGCATCAGCTCGGTGAGGACCGGGTCGAACTCCACGCCGGACAGGTCGAGGGCGGCCCATGGGTGGGCGGGTGGGATGGCTTCCGTGAGTGTCTCTTCGATCATCCCGGTCACGCCGATTCGTTGTCGTTGTCGTGCCAGCGGCCCAGGGCCATCTCCGCCGTGATGCCGGGGCCGAAGCCCGCGAGCAGTCCGCGCGCGGCGTGCTCGGCGCCGCCTTCGTCGAACAGCCGGCGCAGCGCGTCCAGGACGACGGCGCTGGCGATGTTGCCGTACTCGGTGAGGGTGGCCCGGCTGAAACGGAAGGCCTCCGGCGGGACTTCGAGGTACTTGCTGAGGTCGTCGAGGATCCTGGGTCCGCCCGCGTGGATGATGTAGAAGTCCAGTTCGGAGGCGTCCCAGCCGTGCTGCCGTGCGAGGGCGTGGAGCGCTGGGGCGAGCGGCTCCATCGTCCCGGGCACCCGCTTGTCCAGCAGGAAGTGGAAGCCCGTGGCCCGGACGTCGTACATGATCCACTCTTCGGTCTTGGGGATCAGGTACGAGCCGTTGCGCTCCAGCTTGATGCCGGTGCCGCCCCTGCCGCGGACGACGGCGGCGGCGATGCCGTCGCCGAACAGGCCGTTGGAGAGCAGGGAGCCGACGCCGAGATCGGTCGGCTGGTAGCAGAGCGAGCAGAACTCGCAGGCCACGATGAGCGCGTTGGCGTCGGGGTACGCCTTACAGAAGTCGTGCGCCCGGTTGATCGCGGCACCGCCGGCCGCGCAGCCCAGCTGGGCTATGGGTATCTGCCGGGTGTCGCTGCCGAAGTCCATCGAGTTGATCAGCCAGGCCGTGAGCGAGGGCATCATGAACCCGGTGCACGACACGTAGATGATCACGTCGATGTCGGTTGTGAGCAGCTCGGCGTCGTCCAGCGCCCGCTGCACCACCGCGGGGACGCGGGCCTTGGCCTCGCTCTCGTAGACCTTGTTCCGCTCCTCGAAGCCCGGGTGTTTCAGCGTCTCCTCGATGGGCTGCACGATGTGCCTGGTGGCGACGCCGGTGTTCTCGATCAGGCGGAGCGCCAGAGGCAGTTGTGGGTGGTCGGCGTGATGGGAGCGGCACAGCTCCAGCGTCTCCTCCATCGTGATGACATGTTCCGGAACCGAGACCGAGGGTCTGCACAAAGTCGCCATGGAACGCGCCTTCTTTCCGCCGTCCGGGGAATTCTTCGTCCCCCGGTGGTCCACCTACGATCACCCGGCTGAGCGCGGATATCGCGTCGGATTACTCCATTCCGGGGAACTTTGTGATGGTGTGGGACCCTGGTGGAAAGGGCCCCGGGACCGCTGAACCGAAGGAGCGCGCGATGACGCGGACGGCCAGGGAACTGCTGGAGAGCACGACGGGAACACTCGCCCCGGACCCGCACGCCAACAGGCTTCTGCCCCTTATCGCCCGGGGCGCGGCGCGGCGCTCGACCCTTGCCGCGCTCGCCCTCGAACAGCGCCATGTGACCGCCGCGGACCGCCGGGCGTTCCTGCACCTGGCCGAGCGGTCGGCGACCGAACCCGGGGGCGCGGAGTTCTTCGCCACGCTCGCGGAGGGTGAGGCCCTGGCCCAGGATCGCCTGGGCGCGTACGCCGCGGCGGTAGGGGCCGACGAGGCGCAGGCGGCCGCCTACGAGCCGCTCGCGGACTGCCAGACCTATCCCGCGTACGTGGCCTGGCTCGCCCTGAACGGCGCACCGGTCGACGTCGTGCTGGCGCTCAGCGCGAACTTCACGGCGTGGGGCGGCTACTGCGCGACGATCGCCGAGGCCCTGCGCCGCCACTACGGCTTCGACGACGAGGCCTGCGGCTTCTTCGACTTCTTCGCCGAGCCCGCGCCGGAGCTGGAGCAGAAGGCGCTGGCCGCCGTGCAGGCGGGACTGGACGCAGGACAGGTCTCGCAAGACGCGGTCCATCGCTACGGTCGGCTGCTTCAGGCGTATGAGGCCAAGTTCTGGCACGCCCTGTGGGAACTGGACCAGCGGGTGGCCTGACGCGCGGTCAGTCCCCGGTCGTCCCGCTGCTGTGCGCGATGCAGGCCACGTCGATCCGGTCGGCGAGCTTGGCCAGTTCGATCGTGAGCGCGGCCACCGTGTCCTCGTCGAGACCGTCCTGGCCGGCCTCCACCAGATGGAGCCACCGGCCGCCCACCGTGCGCAGCAGCTTGCTGACGTCGGCGGCCGCCACCTGCAACGCGCCGCGGTCGTCCACGATCAGAGGCAGGGTCACTTCGCGGTTCACAGAGGGGATCGTAGCTGCGGAACGCTCACGCTCCGTGCCATACGGTGGTGATGTTGCAGAACTCGCGGATTCCGTGCCCCGACAGCTCACGCCCGTAGCCGGAGCGCTTGACCCCGCCGAAGGGGAATGCCGGATGTGACGCCGTCATCCCGTTGATGTACACGCCACCCGCCTCCAGGTCGCGCACGAACCGGTCCACCTCGGCCTCCTCGCGGGTCCAGACATTCGAACTCAGCCCGAAGGGGCTGTCGTTGGCGATGGCCACCGCCTCGTCCAGATCGGCCGCGCGGTAGAGCGTGGCGACGGGCCCGAAGGCCTCATCGTGGTGGATGCGCATCTCGGGGGTGATATCGGCGAGGACGGTGGGCGGGTAGTACCAGCCGGGCCGGTCGGGGCGTTCGCCGCCGCACAGCACCGTGGCACCGTTCTCCACCGCGTCGTCGACGAGTTCCTCCAGGTCGTCGCGGCCCTGCTTGCTGGAGAGCGGTCCGACCTCGGTGTCCTCCTCGAGCGGGTCGCCGATCTTGAGGGCCTTCATGCCCTCCGTGAAGCGCTGGGCGAAGTCGTCGAACACATCGGTGTGCACGATGAACCGCTTGGCGGCGATGCACGACTGCCCGTTGTTCTGCACGCGCGCCGTCACGGCGGTGCGCGCGGCCCGGTCGATGTCGGCCGACGGCATGACGACGAAGGGGTCGCTGCCGCCCAGCTCCAGGACCGTCTTCTTCACCTCGTCACCGCCGACCGAGGCGACCGACCGCCCGGCCGGTTCACTCCCGGTGAGCGTGGCCGCCTTGACGCGCGGGTCGCGCAGGACGTCCTCGACGGCGCCCGAGCCGATCAGCAGGGTCTGGAAACAGCCCTCGGGGAAGCCCGCCCTGCGGAACAGGTCCTCGAGGTAGAGAGCGGTCTGCGGCACGTTCGAGGCGTGCTTGAGCAGGCCCACGTTGCCCGCCATCAGCGCGGGCGCCGCGAACCGGACCACCTGCCAGAGCGGGAAGTTCCAGGGCATAACGGCCAGCACCGGGCCCAGCGGGCGGTAGCGCACCAGGACGCGGGAGGCCCCGGAGTCCTTGGCGTCCGATGTGGCGGGCTCCTCGTCGGCGAGCAGCTCCTGCGCGTGTTCGGCGTACCAGCGCATCGCCTTCGCGCACTTGGCTGCCTCCGCGCGGGCCTGCTTGACCGGCTTGCCCATCTCCGTGGTCATCACCCGGCCGATGTCGTCCTGCTCCTCCTCGAGCAGGTCGGCTGCCTTGTTCAGCAGCCGAGCCCGCTCGGCGAAGGAGGTGGTGCGATGGGTGCGGAACGCGGCCTCGGCGGCCGCGAGCCTGCGCTCGATCTCCTCGGCGCCCAGGGCGTCGTACGTCTTCAGCGTCTCGCCGTTCGCCGGGTTCACCGTCGCGATGGGCATGGCCGACCTCCTGAGAAGCGGGATGTTCCTCGACCCTCCCGTGCGGTGGGGTGCGGCGCAACGTGAGGGAGGCTCTCAGCCCGAGTGCTCCGTCAGCCGGTCGAGAAACTCCGCCTGGGCCTTCACGATCAGCGCCCGGGCCCGGTCCAGGTCGAGCCACTCCACGCGGTCCAGTTCGGGGAAGGACTGGCGCCGTCCCGACTTCGGTGGCCACTCCATCTCGAAGGTGCCGGGGACCATGGTCGCCGGGTCCAGGTCCGCCTCGATGGCCCAGGCCGTGACGATCTTGCCGTTGGTCTGGGTGACCTCGCCGAGCGGGATGGCCTCCCCGTCGGGCGGCGGCACCCCCAGCTCCTCCTGGAACTCGCGGCGCGCCGCGTCCCAGGAAGGTTCGTCGGGCTCGTACTCGCCCTTGGGGATGGTCCAGGCCCCGGCGTCGCGCCGCGTGAAGAACGGACCGCCCATATGGCCGAGCAAAACCTCCAGACCGTGGTCGGTGCGCCGGAACAACAGCAGTCCCGCACTGCGCTTCGCGCTCACCGGGCCACCTCCGGATGCGCGGCGAGCAGCGTCTCGACCGTGTCGGCCTCGGCCGGTGTCTTGTCCTCGCGGTAGCGCACGACGCGGGCGAAGCGGAGGGTGACACCGGCCGGGTAGCGGGTGGACCTCTGCAGACCGTCGTACGCGATCTCGACGACGAGTTCGGGCCGTACGGTCACCACATAGCCGTTGTCCTCGACGGCCAGCTCCCTCAGGCGTTCGGTCTGCCAGGTCAGCATCGCGTCGGTCATGCCCTTGAACGTCTTGCCGAGCATCGCGAACGAGCCGTCCGCGTCGCGCGCGCCGAGGTGCAGGTTGGACAGCTTGCCGGTGCGCCGTCCGTGGCCCCACTCGGCCGCCAGGACCACCAGGTCAAGGGTGTGCACGGGCTTGACCTTCAGCCACGAGGCACCGCGCCGGCCCGCGCTGTAGGGCGCGTCGAGGGCCTTGACCACGACACCCTCGTGGCCGCGTTCCAGCGTGTCGAGGAGGAACCGCTCCGCCTCGGGGAGGTCCTCGGGGCCGTGGGCGAGTGTGCGCCGCACCCGCATCGGCTCGGGCACCAGCCGCGCCAGCTCCGCGTGCCGCTCGGCGAACGGCAGGTCGAGCAGATCCTGCCCGTCGACGGAGAGCGCGTCGAAGAAGACGGGGGAGACGGGCACGGTCTTCGCGGCCGTCACCACGTCCACGCGCGAACCCACGCGTCCGGCGATCTCCTGGAAGGAACGCGGCCGTCCGCCCTCGTCCAGCGCGATCACCTCGCCGTCCAGAATGAACCGCTCGCCCTTCAACTCCAGCGCGGCCGAGGTGAGTTCGGGCAGCCGGTCGGTGATGTCGTCGAGGGTGCGGGTGTAGACGTGTACGTCGTCGCCGTCGCGGTGCAGCTGTACGCGGATGCCGTCGAGCTTCTCCTCGACGGCGCACACGCCCAGCTTGTCGACCGCCTCCGCCACGGACCCCGCCGTGTGCGCCAGCATCGGCAGCACCGGGCGGCCGACGGTGAGCCGGAAGCGGTCCAGGGCCGCCGGCCCCTCCGCGAGCAGCGCCCGCGCCACCGTCTGCAGCGAACCGGCGAGCATGACCGCCCGTCGTACGTCCGCGCCGGGCGAGCCCGTCGCCTCGGCAAGCCCCTCCACGGCGACCGCATCCAGCGCGCCCTGCCGTACCTCGCCGGTGATCAGCCCGTGCAGGAAGCGCTGCTCCTCCTCGGTGGCCGCCGCCATCAACTCACCCACCAGACGGGCGCGTTCCGCCTGCGAGCCGGAGCCGGAGACGGCCCCCAGGCCGCTGAGCCGGGCGTCCACCTCGCGCACGGTGAGGGTGGGCTCCGCGGCCGGGGCGACACGGCGGCTGAGCACCTTCCAGCCGATGCCGAGCCGCCCCTGCGGCAGGCGCCCCGCCAGATACGGGATCACGATCGGCACGTCGTCCGCCTCCGCGTCCCGGAACAGCTCCGCGAGCAGAGCGATCTTCCGGGACCGCGCCGAGGTGGCGGCGACCTCCTGGGACACATGGGCGAGCCTGCTCAGCAGCATGCAGCCATGGTGCAACGCGGACGCCCGGTCCACACCCGTACGGAAGGGGCCCGCGCCCTGGGCCTAGACCCGCCCCCGCGCGACGGCCGCGTCCAGGTCCGCGAAGAGCAGTTCGCCGTTGAGTGTGGCCGCCGCCCGGTATCCGCCGCTCGCCGCGTTGATGACCTGTTCCGCGAAACCGATCGCGTTGCCCGCCGCCCAGACGCCGGGCACGCTCGTCAGTCCCGTCGCGTCGACCACCGGATACGCGCCGAACGGTGTCTCGCGCAGCTCGGCGCCCAGCCGCTCCAGCAGACCGGTCCGCGGGACGGCCCGGGGCGAGACGAACAGCACCGAACGGTGGTGCGTGCTGCCGTCCGCGAGACGGACCCCGGTGAGCCGGTCGCCGTCGACCACCAGCTCCGTGACCTCACCGGGCACCACGTCCACCCCGGCCGCCACCAGCCGGCGCGCATCTTCGTCGGAGACCTCGTCCTCGCCCACCGTGTGCAGGAACAGCGTCACGTCCTTCGACCACTGCGACACCATCAGCGCCTGGTGCACACTCATCGCGGTACCGGCCAGCACGCCGAAGGCCTCGTCGCGGACCTCCCAGCCGTGGCAGTACGGGCAGTGCAACACGTCCCGCCCGAACCGCTCGGCGACGCCGGGCACCGACGGCAGCTCGTCGACCAGGCCGGTGGTGACGATCAGCCGGCGTCCGTGCACGGTCCGCCCGGCCGCGAGCGTGACGTCGAACTCACCCGCGCCGTCCCGGACCACGTCCACCGCACGGTCCCGGACGAGCTCGACCCCGTACCGCCCGACCTCCCGGCGGCCCTCGGCGAGGAACTCGGCGGGTGACATGCCGTCCCGTGTCAGATAGCCCTGCAGATGCGCGGCGGGCGCGTTGCGCGGCTCGCCCGCGTCGACGACCAGCGTGCGGCGCCGGGCCCGGCCGAGCACCAGCGCGGCGGACAGGCCTGCCGCGCCCCCGCCGACGACGACCGCTTCGTACGTCCCGGTCATGGTGACCTTCTCGGTCATGGTGACCACCTCCACCGAGAAGGTCGCCGACTCTGGCCGTATTGACAAACGTCTTTGCCGATTCTGCAATAGAGGTATGAGTGAGGACGCACAGACGCATGAGGTTCTGGCCGAGGTCGGGCCACGGCTGCGGCGGATCCGCAAGGAACGCGGCGCGACCCTGGCCGGCCTGTCCGAGGCCACCGGCATCTCCGTGAGCACGCTCTCGCGCCTGGAGTCCGGATTGCGCAAACCCAGCCTGGAGCTGCTGCTGCCGATCGCCCGGGCCCACCAGGTGCCGCTGGACGAACTGGTGGGCGCCCCGCCCGTCGGTGATCCACGGGTACGCGCCGAACCGATCGTGCGGCACGGGCGCACGCACTGGCCGCTCACCCGCCAGCCCGGCGGCCTCCAGGCCTACAAGGTGCTCGAGCCGCGGCGGAGGGCGGCGCCGGACCCGCGTACGCACGAGGGCTACGAGTGGCTGTATGTGCTCTCCGGGCGGCTGCGGCTGGTGCTCGGCGAGCACGACGTGGTGCTCGGGGCGGGGGAGGCGGCGGAGTTCGACACCCGCGTACCGCACTGGTTCGGGTCGACGGGGGAGGGACCCGTGGAATTCCTGAGCCTGTTCGGGCCGCAGGGGGAGCGGATGCATGTACGCGCGCGGCCGACGCGGCGTGGCGAAGACGACTGACATCAGCTGTTCCCAGGGGGGCAAGCGACCGCTTAGTATGCGAGCGACCCCGGTCCGACGACGCAGTCCCGTGGAGGCCCCGCATGCAGGCATGGCAAGTGCACCAGAACGGCGAGCCGGGCGAGGCGATGCGCCTCGAGGAGGTGGAGCGGCCGACGCCCGGTGACGGCCAGGTCCTGCTGAAGGTGCGCGCCGCGAACATCAACTTCCCGGACGTGCTGATGTGCCGCGGCCAGTACCAGGTCAGGCCGCCGCTGCCCTTCACGCCCGGCGTGGAGATCTGCGGCGAGACCGAGGACGGGCGGCGCGTGATCGCCAACCCCGCGCTGCCCTACGGCGGCTTCGCGGAGTACGCGATCGCGGACACCGCGGCTCTCCTGCCCGCGCCCGAGTCGCTGGACGACGCCGAGGCCGCGGCCCTGCACATCGGCTACCAGACCGGATGGTTCGGCCTGCACCGCCGGGCCCGTCTCGAAGCCGGTGAGACCCTGCTCGTCCACGCTGCCGCCGGAGGGGTCGGCAGCGCGGCCGTGCAGCTCGGGAAGGCCGCCGGCGCCACGGTCATCGGCGTCGTGGGCGGCGCCGGCAAGGCCGCGGTCGCCCGGGAGCTGGGCTGCGACGTGGTGATCGACCGGCGCGCCGAGGACGTCGTCGGCGCGGTCAAGGAGGCCACCGGCGGTCGGGGCGCCGACGTGATCTACGACCCCGTCGGCGGTGAGGCCTACACGCAGTCCGCGAAGGTCGTCGCCTTCGAGGGACGGATCGTCGTCGTGGGCTTCGCGAGCGGCGCGATCCCCAGCCCCGCGCTGAACCACGCCCTGGTCAAGAACTACGCGATCCTCGGCCTGCACTGGGGCCTGTACAACACCAAGAACCCGAAGCTGGTCCAGCACTGCCACGACCAGCTCACCGAGCTGGCCGCCCGCGGCGCGATCAAGCCGCTCGTGAGCGAGCGGGTGCCGCTGAGCGGTGCCGCCGCCGCCGTACAGCGGGTCGCCGACGGTGTCACCACCGGCCGGATCGCCGTGCTGCCCGCACTGGAGAACGGAGCCGCGGCATGACCCACGCAGCGCACAACAAGGGCGTGCCCGACGCAGCCGAACTGCTCCGCCGCACCCAGGAGCTGCTGGCCGCGCATCCGCCCGCGCGTACGGACCGGCTCGACTTCCTCAAGGCCCGTTTCGACGCGGGGCTCGCCTGGGTGCACTACCCCGAGGGCCTCGGCGGACTCGGCGCCCCGCGCACCCTCCAGGCCGTCGTAGACGCCGAGTTGGAGGCGGCGGGCGCCCCCGACAACGACCCGCGGCGCATCGGCATCGGCCTCGGCATGGCCGCGCCGACCATTCTCGGCTTCGGTACGCAGGAGCAGAAGCGGCGTTTCCTCAGGCCCCTGTGGGTCGGCGAGGAGGTCTGGTGCCAGCTCTTCAGCGAGCCCGGCGCCGGATCGGACCTCGCCGCGCTCGGCACGCGCGCCGTCCGTCAGGGCGACACCTGGGTGGTCAACGGGCAGAAGGTGTGGACCTCCAGCGCCCACGTCGCCCGGTGGGCGATCCTCATCGCCCGCACCGACCCGGACGTGCCCAAGCACCGCGGCATCACCTATTTCCTCTGCGACGTGACCGACCCGGGTGTCGAGGTGCGGCCGCTGCGCCAGATCACCGGCGAGGCCGAGTTCAACGAGGTCTTCCTCACCGACGTACGCATCCCCGACAGCCACCGCCTCGGCGAGACCGGCGACGGCTGGCGGGTCGCGCAGACCACGCTCATGAACGAGCGCGTGTCCATCGGCGGTATGCGCATCCCGCGCGAGGGAGGCATGATCGGCCCGGTCTCGAAGACCTGGCGCGAGCGCCCCGACCTGCGCACCCACGATCTGCACCAGCGGCTGCTGAAGCTGTGGGTCGAGGCCGAGGTCGCCCGGCTCTCCGGCGAGCGGCTGCGCCAGCAGCTCGTCGCGGGCCAGCCCGGCCACGAGGGCTCCGGGATGAAGCTCGGATTCGCCCGCCTCAATCAGGAGATCAGCGGCCTGGAGGTGGAACTCCTCGGTGAGGAGGGCCTGTTGTACGAGGACTGGACGATGCGCCGGCCGGAACTGGTCGACTTCACCGGCCGGGACGCCGGCTACCGCTACCTCCGTTCCAAGGGCAACAGCATCGAGGGCGGGACCAGCGAGGTCCTGCTGAACATCGTCGCCGAACGCGTCCTGGGACTGCCGTCCGAGCCGCGCACCGACAAGGACGTCGCATGGAAGGACCTCGCCCGATGAGCGATCTGCTGTACTCGGAGGAGGAAGAGGCGCTGCGCGCCGCCGTCCGTGACCTCCTCGCCGACCACTGCGACGCGGCGGGCGTCATCGCCCGTATCGGGTCGGACGCACCGCACGACCGTCAGTTGTGGAAGGCGCTCTCGGAGGGCATGGGCCTCGCGGGTCTCCTGGTGCCCGAGTCGCTGGGCGGCCAGGGCGCCACCCACCGCGAAGTCGCCGTCGTGCTCGAGGAGTTGGGCCGTGCGGTCGCTCCCGTGCCGTATCTGACGAGTGCCGTCGTCGCGACGGAGGCGCTGCTGGCCTGCGAGGGCGAGGAGGCCGCGGAGCTTTTGACGGCGCTGGCATCCGGACGGACGGTGGGCGCGCTCGCCGTCGCGCTGAGTGTCGGACCGGGCGGCGCCCACAAGGCCGTACGCCTCGAAGATGGCGCCCTGCACGGGGAGTTGACCGGTATCGCGGACGCGACCGCCGCCGATGTGCTGCTGGTTCCCGCCGAGGACGGTGGGCTGTACGCGGTCGACGCGGACGCCGTCACGATCACCGCGCAGGTGTCCCTGGACCCGACCCGCCCGGTCGCGCAGGTCACCTTCGACGGGGCGCGGGCGCGTCGTGTGACCCCCGACGCGCAGGCGGCCGTCTCCCGCGCCCTGCGGGCCGGCGCCGGACTGCTCGCCTCCGAGCAACTCGGCGTCGCCGACTGGTCATTGACGGAAACGGTGCGCTACCTGAAGGAGCGCAAGCAGTTCAACCGGCCCGTCGGCGGATTCCAAGCGCTCAAGCACCGGCTGGCCCAGCTGTGGCTGGAGGTCGTCAACACGCGTGCGGCGGCCCGCAATGCCGCCGACGCGCTCGCGACCGGCAGCTCGGACACCGACGTGGCGGTCGCCGTCGCCCAGGCGTACGCGGCAGGCGTCGCCGTGCACGCCGCCGAGGAAGCGGTGCAACTGCACGGCGGCATCGGTATGACGTGGGAGCACCCGGCGCACCTGTACCTGAAGCGGGCCAAGGCCGACTCGATCGCGTTCGGCACGGCGGGCGGTCACCGCGCGGCCCTGGCCGAACTGGTCGACCTTCAGGCACCCTGACGCCCAACCGGGAGAAGCCCGCCCCCACCTGGGGGCGGGCTTTTCGTCTGCCCTCCTCGGAAAACTCCTGCGCCCTGCTCCGAGACTCCTGCGCCCTGCGCCGAAGAAGTGAACGAACGACGGCTGTCCAGCCAACTCCCCGCACAGCACTGCTCCTTGAGGCCATGGCGGACCCATACTCGCTGGGGTCCCATACGGCACTTCCAGGGAGGCAGAGCATGGCCCTCACCACCCGTCGCGGAGCCCTCACCACCCTCGGCGCCGCCCTCGCGGGCTCGGTCGCCCTGCCCGCCGCACCAGCGATGGCGGGCGAGCGGAAACACGGCCCGCGCCCGCTGCGACGCGCCCACGCGCACAACGACTACGAGCACCCGCGCCCCCTGTCCGACGCCCTCGACCACCGCTTCGGCAGCGTCGAGGCCGACATCTACCTCGTCGGCGACCAGCTCCTCGTCGCCCACGACCCCGTCGAACTCGACCCGACCCGCACCCTCGAATCCCTCTACCTCGAACCCCTCACCGCCCGTGTCAAGGCGAACCACGGCTCGGTGTACCGGGGTTACCGCACGCCCCTGCAACTCCTCATCGACATCAAGACCGAGGGCTCCTCGACGTACCTCGCACTCGACCGCCATCTGCGCGCCTACCGGCACCTGTTCACCACCTACGCGCACGGCCGGGTGTACCCCGGCGCGATCACCGCCGTGATCTCCGGCGACCGCGCCGCCCGTACACCCATGGAGGCGCAGAGCGTACGGCGTGCCTTCTACGACGGCCGGCTCACCGACCTCGGCAGCACGGCACCTGCCTCCTTCATCCCGCTGATCAGCGACAACTGGACGCTCAACTTCAGCTGGCCGGGGGAGGGCCCGTTCCCCGACGCCGAACGGCAGAAGCTGCGCGGGATCATCGCCGCAGCCCACGCGCGGCGCCAGCAGGTCCGGTTCTGGGCGACGCCCGATCTGGCGGGCCCGGCCCGTGACGCGCTGTGGAGCGAGCTGCTCGCCGCCGACGTCGACTACGTCAACACGGACGACCTGGCCGGCCTCGAGACGTTCCTGGACGCCCACGACGCCCACGACCGGCCGTAGGAACCACTCGTTCGGAGGACACGTCAGCCGCCCGGATGAACCCTCCGCTACGCCACACTTGCGGCCGAACGCCGCGAAGCGGACGTGGCGGAGGAGGTTGACGATGGCCATTTCCATCTCTGTGGTGCTGCTGCTCCTGATCCTGGCGGTGGTCTTCCTGCGCAACGGCGCGCTGAAGATCTCCCACGCCCTGGTCTGCGTCCTGCTCGGCTTCTATCTGGCCAGCACGAGCATGGCCCCGACCATCCACAGCGGGCTCACCGCGACGGCGGACATCGTGAGCAGCCTGAGGCCGTGACATCACGGGCGTGAGAACACGCCGATGCCATTCGGGACGGGGCGTTCGGCGCCGCCGCTCGGATGGTTGAGGACGCTGACGGTGCTCGCGCCCGGCTCCCGGGCCACCATCGTGGTCGACCCGCCGCCGTCGAGGTCGAAGGCGTCCTGCGATCCCAACTGCCGCATGGCTCGTGCGACTTCGGCGATGGTCAGTCCACTGCGGAACTCGGGGGCGCCGTCCAGAGCCAGGAGCAGCAGGCGGTGCCCTTTGTCCGAGAAGCCCACAGCCGTCCGTACGGCCGAGGCCCTGTCGTCGAGACCGGGAAGCGGCTCGCCGTCGATGAGCACCGGGTAACCGCCGATCGCGAAGCCGTACGGGATCCCGGTGGCCTTGGCCACCAGACGGTGCCGGATCGTGACCTGCTCGCCGACGGACAGCTTCCGCAGCCGCTGGGCGCCGGTCTCGCGCCCCACCAGCACCGTGCTGCCCGGAGGGACGGGACCGCTGCCGGGTCTGTCGGCGGCCGACACGACCCGTCCGCCGGCGACCGTCACCTCATGGGTGTCGGTACTGCACGGCGCGGCCCGGTCGGCATCCGTGCCACACGTGGCGCGCACCCGGGACACGCTGCCCCAGTCCGAGGTGAACGCGCCGATGGACCCCTCCGGCAGCGCGTACTGATTGAGCCCGCCGAGCGGCCACTGCCCCTCGGCCCCGCTTACCGAACCATCGAGGGCCAGGCTGTCCAGCCGTGCCCTTTGGTCGACACCCACCCCGAACACGTCCTCGGTGGTCGTGCCGGGCGGCAGGGCCGGACCGAAACGCTGGCCGTCCGGCACCGCCGCCTTGAGCTCGTGGCCGCTCGCGATCGCCGGGCCCACGGTCGCCCCCGTCGCCTCGACGCCCGGGTGCTGGGTTTCCGTGATGTTGAAGAAGTCGCCGTTCACGCCGGCGACGGCACTCCGGGAGTCGGCGAGCCGGGAGACGGGCGCCCGGGACGCCACGGCTCCCGGGTGGAGGAGATCGACGCTCACCTGGGGGTTGCGCAGATCGACGCTCAGTACGTGGGCGTGCGCCACCCCCTTGGCCGCCGTGATGTCCAACTCGGTGTATTGGACGCCGGGCGCGATCCGGGTTTTGCGCTCCGCGCCGCTGGCCGGCGCCCCCCCCACCCGGGGCGCGCCCGCCCCCGCCCCCCCAGTGACCCAA
>NZ_JBEZKJ010000072.1:0-42375 GCF_040651675.1 Streptomyces sp. NPDC048415
CCGCGCGCCCCGCCGCGCCCGCGCCGCCCCCCCGGCGCCGGGCGCGCCCCCGCGCCGGGCCCCGGCGCCCCCCCCGCCGCGCGCGCGGGGGGGTGGGGGGAGGCGATTGCCCGCAGGGGTGAGCGGTCCCTCCGCGAGGTTTCTGGTTTCCCTTCGGGGGGCGGCCTTTCCCCCGGGATGGAGGATTTCCTGGGGGACGGGTTCCCGGGGGGGGCGGGTTCCCGGGGGGCGGGCTCCCGGGGGGCGGGTTCCCGGGGTGGCGGGGTTTTCTGGGGTGGCGGGGTTTCTCGGGTGTCGGGTTCCTGGGGTGCCGGGTTCCGGGTGCCGGGGCTACTGGGGTGCTGGCTCGCCTCCGGGCGGCGTGGCGCGACGCCCTCCCCCGGGGCCACGCTTGGGCTCAGCCCATGAGGGGAAGCAGCCCGCCGAGGTCGGCGCGCTCCCCGCTCGCGCTGACCTTCGCGTCGTCCAGCGCCGTCTTCCACTCCGTACGTCCCGTCGCGAGCCGGATCCACGTCAGCGGGTCGGTCTCGACCACGTTCGGCGGGGTGCCACGGGTGTGCCGGGGACCCTCCACGCACTGCACGACGGCATACGGCGGAATCCGTACCTCCGTCGACGCGCCGGGCGCCTTCGCCGCGAGCGCGTCGGCGAGCAGCCGGGTGCAGGCGGCGAGTGCCTGACGGTCGTACGGGATCTCGAGCCCTGGCACGGCGCGGTTCAGGTCGTCGGTGTGGACGACGAGTTCGACCGTGCGGGTGACGAGATAGTCGGCGAGCGTCATGACGCCGGTGCGCGCGGCGATCAGCCGGTCGTCCGGCGCCGTGGCCAGGCGCTCGGTGATGCGCTGCTCGGTGCGGGCGTAGAGCGCGTCGAGGTCTGGGTTCCGCTCGGCGAGTTCGCGGCTGTCGTCGGCGATGTCCGGGGCTCGCCCGGCGGTCGCGAACGGCCAGTCGAGCAGGGCGAGTGCTCGCGGGGCGGGCTCCGTCCGGGCGGACTCGGGCCGCGTGGACTCCGGGCCCACGGACTCCGGGGGCCCGGGCTCCGGGAGGGCGGGCTGCGGCCGAGTGGACTCCGGGCCGACGGACTCCGGGGGCCCGGACGCCGGGAGGGCGGACTCCGGGCGGCTGGACGCCGGCCGGGTGGGCTCCGGCCCATGCGGTCCGGGCATATCCGACCCCGGCCCATCCAGCGCCGACCCATCCGACCCCGGCCCACCGGACCCCAGCCCACCGGCCTCCTGCCGGTCAAGGTTCCGGCTGACGGTCTCGACGGCCATCGTCACGTGCGCCGCCAACTCCCGCACGGTCCAGTCCCCAAGGTGCGTGGGCCGCGCCAACTGCTCGTCGCTCAGGCCCCGTACGCCTTCTCGTACGTGCCCGAACTGCGTAAGGACCGCGGCACGGATCTTGGCGTAGTCGTACGTACGGGCGCGTCTCTTGGCCGGGGGCATGATCTCCAGCCTAGGCCTTGACCGCGTATCCGTTCAGGCCGTTCTCGATCAGGTCGAAGGCCAGATGGGCCAGTTCGGCGGCGTCGGCGGCGACCTCGGTCTCCGCGACGGACGTGGTGTTCTGGGGAGCGGCCGGAGTGATGGCACTGGGGACGGTGCTCGCGGTGCGGTTGCCCAAGACCGCCGCGCCGCAGGGCGGTTCCCTGTCCGAGCCGGCGCGGGAGGGGCAGCCGGTCGCGGCCTGAGTACGTCAGGACGAGCGAAGGCCCCGCCCGGGAACGCCGGACGCTGCGTCCGGGAACGCCGGGCGGGGCCTTCTTTCCTGCCCTGCTCAGGCCAGCAGCGCCGGGATCGTCTCCTCGTGCGCCGTGCGCAGCTCGGCCAGGGAGAGCGCGAACTCGCCCTGGACATCGACCGCGTCGCCGTCGATGACACCGATGCGGGTGGCGGGCAGGCCCCGCGCGCCGCACATGTCGTTGAAGCGGAGTTCCTCCGAGCGCGGGACGGCTACGACCGCGCGGCCGGCCGACTCCGAGAAGAGGAAGGTGAAGGCATCGAGACCGTCGGGCACGATCAGCCGGGCGCCCTTGCCACCCAGCAGCGCCGACTCGACCACGGCCTGGATCAGACCGCCGTCGGACAGGTCGTGCGCGGAGTCGATCATGCCGTCGCGGGAGGCCGAGATCAGGATCTCGGCGAGCAGCCGCTCGCGCTCCAGGTCGACCTGCGGCGGCAGGCCGCCGAGGTGGTCATGGATCACCTGCGACCAGGCCGAACCGCCGAACTCCTCGCGGGTGTCGCCGAGCAGGTAGAGGAGCTGTCCCTCTTCCTGGAAGGCGACCGGCGTGCGGCGGGCGACATCGTCGATGACTCCCAGCACGGCCACGACCGGGGTCGGGTGGATGGCGGCCTCGCCCGTCTGGTTGTAGAGCGAGACGTTGCCGCCGGTCACCGGGGTGCCCAGCTGCAGGCAGCCGTCGGCCAGACCACGGATCGCCTCGGCGAACTGCCACATGACGGCCGGGTCCTCGGGCGAGCCGAAGTTCAGGCAGTCGGAGACGGCCAGCGGCTTGGCGCCGGTGGTCGCGACATTGCGGTAGGCCTCGGCGAGCGCGAGCTGTGCGCCGGTGTACGGGTCGAGCTTGGCGTAGCGGCCGTTGCCGTCCGTGGCGATGGCGACGCCGAGTCCGGTCTCCTCGTCGATGCGGATCATGCCCGAGTCCTCGGGCTGGGCCAGCACCGTGTTGCCCTGCACGAAGTGGTCGTACTGGGAGGTGATCCAGGACTTGGAGGCCTGGTTGGGAGACGAGACCAGCTTGAGGACCTGGTCCTTGAGCTCGTCGCTCGTCGCCGGGCGGGGAAGCTTGTTCGCGTCGTCGGCCTGAAGGGCGTCCTGCCACTCCGGACGGGCGTACGGGCGCTCGTAGACCGGGCCGTCGTGCGCGACCGTGCGCGGGTCCACGTCGACGATCTTGCCGCCGTGCCAGAAGATCTCCAGGCGGTCGCCGTCTGTCACCTCACCGATGACCGTGGCGATGACGTCCCACTTGTCGCAGATCTCGAGGAAGCGTTCCACCTTCGCCGGCTCGACGACCGCGCACATGCGTTCCTGCGACTCGCTCATGAGGATTTCCTCGGGCGAGAGGGTGGAGTCGCGCAGCGGTACGTCGTCCAGCGTCACGCGCATGCCGCCGGAGCCGTTGGAGGCCAGCTCGGACGTGGCACACGACAGTCCGGCCGCACCCAGGTCCTGGATACCGACGACCAGCTTCTCGGCGAAGGCCTCGAGCGTGCACTCGATGAGCAGCTTCTCCTGGAAGGGGTCGCCGACCTGGACCGCGGGACGCTTCGACGGCTTGGCGTCGTCGAAGGTCTCGGAGGCGAGGATCGAGGCGCCGCCGATGCCGTCGCCGCCCGTGCGGGCCCCGTACAGGATGACCTTGTTGCCCGTGCCGGAGGCCTTCGCGAGGTGGATGTCCTCGTGCTTCATGACGCCGATGGCACCGGCGTTGACGAGCGGATTGCCCTGGTAGCAGGCGTCGAAGACGACCTCGCCGCCGATGTTGGGCAGGCCCAGACAGTTGCCGTAGCCGCCGATACCGGCGACGACACCCGGCAGGACACGCTTGGTGTCGGGGTGATCGGCCGCACCGAACCGCAGCGGGTCCACGACCGCGACCGGCCTGGCACCCATCGCGATGATGTCGCGCACGATGCCGCCGACGCCGGTGGCCGCGCCCTGGTAGGGCTCGACGTACGACGGGTGGTTGTGCGACTCGACCTTGAAGGTGACGGCGTAGCCCTGGCCGACGTCGACGACACCGGCGTTCTCGCCGATGCCGACGAGGAGGGCGTCGGACTGCGGGGCCTTCTCGCCGAACTGGCGCAGATGCACCTTCGAGGACTTGTACGAGCAGTGCTCGGACCACATGACGGAGTACATGGCGAGCTCGGCACCGGTGGGCCGACGGCCGAGGATCTCCACGACCCGCTCGTACTCGTCCTTCTTCAGACCGAGTTCGGCCCAGGGCAGCGCGACATCGGGGGTCGCGGCCGCGTTCTCGACCGTGTCCAGAGGCGTGCGGCTCATGCGGTGACCAGCTTCTTGAGGATCGAGGTGAAGAAGGGGAGGCCGTCGGTGCGTCCGGACCCGATGAGGGGCTCGACGGCGTGCTCCGGGTGCGGCATCAGACCGACGACGTTCCCGGCCTCGTTGGTGATGCCGGCGATGTCACGCAGCGACCCGTTGGGATTGAAGCCCACGTACCGGAAGGCGACGCGGCCCTCCGACTCCAGCATGTCGAGGGTGCGCTCGTCGGCGACGTACCGCCCGTCCATGTTCTTCAGCGGGATGTGGATCTCCTGGCCGGACGCGTAGTCGGTGGTCCAGGCGGTCTCCGCGTTCTCCACCCGCAGCTTCTGGTCACGGCAGATGAAGTGCAGGTGATCGTTGCCGAGCATCGCGCCGGGCAGCAGGTGCGCCTCGGTGAGGATCTGGAAGCCGTTGCAGATGCCGAGGACCGGCATTCCGGACTTCGCCTGCTCGATGAGGGACTCCATCACCGGGGAGAAGCGTGCGATGGCACCGGCCCGCAGATAGTCGCCGTAGGAGAAACCCCCGCACAGCACCACGGCGTCGACCTGCTTGAGGTCCTTGTCCTTGTGCCAGAGGGCGACGGGTTCGGCACCGGCGAGCTTGATCGCACGCTGCGTGTCCCGGTCGTCGAGGCTGCCGGGAAAGGTGACGACTCCAATACGAGCGGTCACTTTCCGGCCTCCGCGACTTCCTCGACCTTGACGGTGAAGTCCTCGATCACGGTGTTGGCGAGGAAGGATTCCGCCAGTTCATGGATGCGGGCGAGCGCGGCGTCGTCCACCGGTCCGTCCACTTCCAGTTCGAATCGCTTTCCCTGACGTACGTCGGAGACACCTTCGAAACCGAGGCGCGGCAGTGCACGCTGCACCGCCTGGCCCTGGGGGTCGAGGATCTCCGGCTTGAGCATGACGTCGACTACGACGCGTGCCACTGGCACTCCCGGTGTGTGGTGCTGAGCAGGTTCCTTCAGACTACCCGCACAAAATTTCTACTCGCGTAGATTCGTAGAATCCTACGTGACCGCGATCACGATCCCGCATCGACGCGGGGGCCTGCACGGAAAATCCTGGGAAAAACCGCAGAAGAACGGCAGGACCCCATTGCCTCCGGACACGCGGAAGGATTTAGTCGGGCTTCACAATGCAATGCCGGGCACTGTACAAAGGAATTGGCAATAGCCGATACTTTGCCCAATAACAGCCGGACAGTCGACATCTCCACGACAACTCCGTGACGTCAGCGCACGTCATGATGCTTGATCGCAGAGGTGTCGCACGAAGGGACCGATATTCGTGGCGCAGCGTGTCGTGGTCACTCTCTTTGACGACATCGACGGCTCAGAAGCGGCGGAGACGATCGCCTTCGGACTGGACGGCAAGTCGTACGAGATCGACCTCAATCCAGCGAATGCCAAGAAACTGCGTAAGGCGCTCGCGCCGTACGTCGAGGCCGGCCGCAAGCGTTCGAAGTCCGGGAAGGCGTACACGCACACCGCGCTGACCCCCGACCCGGCCGCCGTCCGCGCCTGGGCCCGCTCCAACAAGATGGACGTGCCGCCGCGCGGACGCATCCCCAAGAAGGTCTACGAGGCCTTCGCCGAGGCGCAGTGAGCCGAGGGCGCACCGAGTCGGAGTGTCCCGCCAGGGCCCGTCATCGGGCCCTCGGGACAACCGACTTGCGCTGACCCCCCGCTGGTCAGCTAGAGTCTGGAACACGCCGAGGGGCAAGGCCGAAAAAGCCGGACCCCGAGGAGTCACGCGGGTGTAGTTCAGTAGCAGAACATCCCCCTTCCAGGGGGAAGGCGCAGTGTGCAATTCCTGTCACCCGCTCTGCATCCCTTACCGACCACTCTTGTGGATCAGGTAGGGTGGTGCTCGCGCCGATCGGTGAGAGCCGGTCGGAGGCAATGCGGACGTAGCTCAGTTGGTAGAGCGCAACCTTGCCAAGGTTGAGGTCGCGAGTTCGAGCCTCGTCGTCCGCTCCACGAAGCAAAGGCCCCGGTCAGTGACCGGGGCCTTTCTCGTGCGCGCACACCCTTGTCGGTGGTTCTGACATTTGTCATGCGGAGTGATGACACCGCGCACTGCTGCCGCCTCCCGTCCGCGGGGAGGCTGATTCCATGAACACGAACGAGCACGATGACGTGATTGAGGTCACTGATCTGCGACGTGTGTATGGGGGAGACGGGGCAGCTTTTTGAGGCGGTGCGCGGAGTCACGTTCTCCGTGGCCGCGGTGAGCTCTTCG
Organism: Streptomyces sp. NPDC048415; assembly: GCF_040651675.1. NCBI lineage: Bacteria > Bacillati > Actinomycetota > Actinomycetes > Kitasatosporales > Streptomycetaceae > Streptomyces > Streptomyces sp. NPDC048415. The sequence goes on from NZ_JBEZKJ010000072.1 coordinate 6,293, forward strand.
CTCTGCTGGGCACGAATGGCGCGGGCAAGACGTCCACGGTCGAACTGCTGGAGGGCCTCGCGCCTCCGACCGGCGGCCGGGTGCGGGTCCTCGGACACGCTCCGTATCAGGAACGGCGGCTGTGCGGCCCCGGATCGGCGTGATGCAGTGACGTCTGTGTCGTCGTCCGTCCCCTCCGTTCTGCCTGTGCGGCTGTCGCTCGCTGACGATGAACACCTCATCCGGGGAGCGCTCGCGGCGCTGCTCGCTCTGGAGGACGACCTGGTCGTGGTGGCCGAGGCGGCGACCGGGCCGGAGGCAATGGCGATGGCGCGGGCGCACCTGCCCGATGTCGCCGTGTTGGATCTTCAGATGCCGGGGGCGGACGGTGTGAGGGTGGCCACAGCGTTGCGGACCGAACTGCCCGACTGCCAGGTGCCGATCGTGACGAGCCATGGGCGGCCGGGGCATCTGAAGCGGGCGCTCGCGGCGGGTGTGCGGGGGGGGCGTCCCGAAGACGGTCAGTGCGCAGCGGCTCGCGGAGATCATTCGTACGGTGTATGCGGGAAACCGCTATGGGGACCCGGAGTTGGCCGCCGACGCGATCTCCGCCGGGGATTCGCCGCTGACCGCGCGCGAGGCGGAGGTGCTCGAATTCGCCGCCGACGGGGCACCCGTGGCTGAGATCGCCGAGCGGGCCGCGCTGTCCCAGGGGACCGTACGGAGCTATCTGTCGTCGGCCGCGACCAAGCTGGGGGCGGAAAACCGTCACGCGGCGGTGCGGCTCGCGCGTGAGCGAGGTTGGGTATAGTGGCTGTCGCGCCACGGCGCAATGCGGACGTAGCTCAGTTGGTAGAGCGCAACCTTGCCAAGGTTGAGGTCGCGAGTTCGAGCCTCGTCGTCCGCTCAGGAGAAGAAGCCCCCGGCCTCAGGTCGGGGGCTTCTTCGTGCGCTCCGGGCCCGGCGCCGGTGCTTGCGGGCCCATACGCGATTACGACCAGCTCGTGCCCGTCAGGCGCTCGTACGCCTCGATGTACTTGGCGCGGGTCGCCTCCACGACATGCTGGGGCAGCGCGGGCGGCGGCTGCTCGCTCCTGCGGTCCCAGCCGGACTCCGGGGAGGTCAGCCAGTCACGGACGTACTGCTTGTCGAACGACGGCTGGGCGTGGCCCGGCTCCCACACGTCGGCGGGCCAGAAGCGGGAGGAGTCCGGGGTCAGGACCTCGTCGGCGAGCACGAGGGTCTCGCCCTCGAAGCCGAACTCGAACTTGGTGTCCGCGAGGATGATGCCCCGTTCGCGGGCGATGTCGCGGGCACGGCCGTAGACGGCGAGGGTCGACTGGCGCAGTTGGGCCGCGGTCTCGGCGCCGACCTGGCGGGCGACCTCCTCGTAGGAGACGTTCTCGTCGTGCTCGCCGACCGCGGCCTTGGTGGCGGGGGTGAAGATCGGCGCGGGGAGCTGCGAGCCGTCGACGAGGCCTTCGGGGAGGGCGAGGCCGCAGACGGTGCGGGACTCGTTGTACTCGGCGAGACCGGAACCGGTGAGGTAGCCGCGTGCCACGCACTCCACCGGGACCATCCGCAGGGACTTGCAGATGAGGGTGCGGCCGGCCCAGTCGGCGGGGGCGCCCGGCGGGAGTTCGGTGCTCAGGACGTGGTTGGGCGCCAGGTCGGCGAGCCGGTCGAACCACCACAGGGAGAGCTGGGTGAGTGTGCGGCCCTTGTCGGGGATCTCGGTGGGGAGTACCCAGTCAAAGGCGGAGATGCGGTCGCTGGCGACCATCACGAGGTCGCCCGCCTCGTTCTGGTACAGGTCGCGCACCTTGCCGGTGTGCAGATGTACCAGACCCGGCACCTGGAGAGGCTCGGGCTTTTCGACGAATCCGGACACGGTTCCTCCCCGTGGTTTTGTGCAAGTGGCTCGATTCTCCCGTATGCGGGGAGCGGTCTTGGCCAGGGGGTGTGGGGTGACGGTATGGGACGCGGCGTTCGGAGGTTTCCTCAGTCGCGTTTGCAGATGCGGTCCAGGAGGTTCGCGGTGGCTCGCTGGATACGGGCGTCGACGTGGCCGGGGCGGTCGAGGGCAGGAGACCACGCGAACGTTCCGGATGCGAAGACCAGGGCGCCGGACGGCGCTCGGTAGAGGGAGGTCTCCTGGTGGCGGCCGATGCCCTCGCTGTCCCGGTACGGGGAGTGGGCGAGGAGGATGCGGTCCTCGTGCTCGGGGAGGGCGGTGCGCGGGAAGTAGCGGTCGGCCTCGCCCGCGACCATGCCCTCCAGCTCGTCGCTCTCGTGGGCACCGGTCGCCTCCCACAGCCAGTGGTCGGCGTTGCGGACGATCAGCGGGTGGGGCTCGGGGACCCTTCCCGCGTACTGGATGCCGATGAGTTGCTGTTCCGGGCGGTCGATTTCACGCCACAGGGCCGGCTTCCCGGGGCCCTTGCGCTTGCGGCAGGTCAGCAGGCGGTCGGGGACCCCGGACGGGGACGGGCCCAACTCCACCTGCCAGTACATGGTGTTGGCGGAGAGGAACACCAGCGATGTGCCGTTTTCGCGGGCGAGTTCTGTGGTGCGGCGCATCTGAGGCGACCAGTACTCGTCGTGGCCCGGGAAGACGAGGCCGCGGTAGCGGCTGGGGTCGACGCGGCCCGCGTGCATGTCGCGGGCGTCGGCGTAGGCGAGGTCGTAGCCGTAGCGCTCGGCCCAGCGGATGAAGTCATAGGCGTGGCCCACGTGGAGGGGGAGGCCGGCGCCCGCGTACGGCCGGTCGAAGGAGACCGTCGTCGCGGCGTCGGCCTCGCCGAGCAGCCGGCCCTGCTCGTCCCATGCGTGGTAGAGGCTGGCACCGGTGTGGCCGTCCTCCGGGTACAGGTTGTAGGCCTGCCACGTGATGTCCGGAAGCAGGAGGAGCAGGTCGGCGGGGTGGTTGTCGCGGATGGTGAAGGGGACGTGGGAGCGGTAGCCGTCGACGGTGGTGAGGACGGCGACGTACGCGCCGATGCTCCAGTACGACGGGATCTGGAGCCGCCAGGACAGCCACCAGTGGTGGCAGGAGACGGTGCGGTCGGCGGTGAGGGGCGGGGGCTGCACGATGCCGGAGAGGCGCGGGCTGGTGGTGATCTTGCTGGCGCCGTCGCCTCCGTAGTGGCCGATCCGGTAGATGTCGACGCTGAATTCCTGGGGCGGGTCGACGGTGACATGGAAGTCGATGGCCTCGCCTGGGGCTGCCGCGCCGGTGGAGGCGAAGCCCTTGATCTGGCGGTGGACGTCGTCGGCGGAGCGGGGGCCGCCCGCTCGGGGGTGGGGGATGGTGAGCCTGGCCCCCGCCTCCTGGACCAGGGTGGCGCCCGGGGCGTTCTCGATGTACCAGGGGACGACATGGCCGGTGTCGTCGAAGTAGTGCTCGTCTCCGCGCAGCCACGGGACGGGCCCCTGACCGAAGGGGTCCGTCACAGCGTGCGCGAGTGCCCCCGACTCCCAGCGGCGGATCTGCTCCGACCCCATGCCTGCTCCCCTCCCTCATGCCCCCGTCGTCCTGTAAGCCCTTGCCGTGCGCGCGATCGGTCCCAGCACATCACATTACGCACGCACTCCGTCACCGTTCGTCGCGAATTGACGCGAGTGGAACGAGGGCCTCCGCCTCGCTTAGCCCGTCCGGCGTGCTGTTGGGGTCTGCACGGGAAGCCGTCGGTCTCAGACCAGCCGAACCGGCTTCTCCGGGCGGACGCCGAGGTGGCGAAGCCAGTCGCGCAGCGGTGCGGCGTCCCCGGTCTCGATGAGGGTGAGCACCCGAGGGCCAAGGTCGGCGGCCCGCTCACCGCCGACGAGGAGCGAGGGCCCGTCGAGCCAGTCGAGCCCGGGCGCCGCCCCCGCGGTGTCCATCGCGGCGCAGCACACCATCGCCGTGACATGGTCGGCCAGCAGCTCACGCCCGGTCCGGGGCGGCTGAAGGGGGAAGAGGGGAAGCATCCCGTCGTCCCACAGGGCCCGATCGGGATCCTGCGGCTCCGCGCCCACGGCCGGCGCGGGCGCCACTGCCGACGTCAACGCCTCCTCGCGGGCCAGCTCCGCGGTGATCCCGGCCGCGAGCGCGGCCGTCCGCTCGTTCCCGACGGCGAGGTCCGTGTCGTCCTCGTCCTCGGCCATCCCCATCTCCTCGTACGCGTCTGCGCGGTGGGGGGCGAGGGCAGCCGCGTGCGGGTCCGGCATCTCCGCGTCCTGCGACCGCGAGGAGAGGTGCTCCATCACCCTCGCCAGCGTCGGACCGACCGAGTCGGGCACCGCGGGGTCGGTGGCATGCCGGACGCCCAGCGCGTCCAGCACCCGGTGCAGTCGGGCGGCGTCGGTGCGCCACTTACGGTCGACCACCTCGTCCGGGTATTCCTGCCAGTTGACCGGCGCCCAGTCGGGCCCGGGTTCGGCGGGGCCGCCGTGGAAGAGGCGGGCGGCGAGGAGGGAGGCCGCCTCATCCACCGTGCCGGGCTCTTCGAGCAGGTCGCAGGCCGGACGCTCGCCGAGGCGGGAGGTGAAGCCCTCGGCCAGGCGGTCGCGGCGGGACAGTTCCGTGAGGGCCGCGACGACGCCCACGTCCAGCCGGGACGGCCAGCGGCCCATCCGCCAGGCGGGCAGCGCGACGCGGGTCAGCAAACGGTCCCAGCCCGCATAGGCCAGACCCACCTGTTCCTGGGCGACGATCCGCAGTCCGTAATCCACAGCCTGTGCACGCTCGGCCGCGGCGGCCGCCACTCCCCTTTCCATTTCGGCCGCGTGGCCCCGACAGCTGCGCAGCAGGAGGCGGGTCACCCACCCGACGCCGGCCAGGACGGTGCGGGACAGGGGGCCGCGGGCGGGCGCCGAGGTCACTGCCACGGCCGCGTCCAGGCCCCGTACGAAACGGCGGGCCGCGGCTATGTCCGGGTGCGCCGACGGGCCCGTACCCGCGACGACCGGGGCGAGGACCGCGCGCAGTTCCCCAACTCGCATCCACCACAGGAAGGGCGAGCCGATGACGAGGACGGGAGCGGAGGCCCGGTGGGACCGGGTCGGCAGTCCCCGCCCGCCCCGCCCGCCTCGTATCCCTCGCACTCCGTTGGCCGCGTCCTCGGGCGGGCCGTGCGCCGGGTGGGTGCGGTCCTCCAGCCAGCTGTCGCAGTCCGGGGTGAGCGCTATCGCGGAGGGGGCCGGGACCTCGAGGCGGTCGGCCAGGTCGCGGACCATGCGATAGAGGTCGGGGGCCGATTCCTCGGCGATCGGGACCGTGGGGCTCACGGCGGGCCGCGCTCGGGCGACGACGAGCGCGATGCCCGCGGCCGCGAGGAGCACGACGACGGCTAGGGCCGTCACGATCCAGCGCGTGATTCCCCAGTGCCCGCCGGAGATATGGCCGGTGGAGCCGCCGACGAGCAGCACGACGGCGACGGCCGCGGGCAGCAGGGCGACGGCCAGCGCCCTGCTGCGTATGCGCAGCACGGCGAGAGCCCGGGAGCGCGCGGCCTGCGCGCCCACCTCCACACCCATACCGGTCACGACCGGACGTCACCCCCTCTTGTCCGCGCGGCCCCGGCTGTCTCACAGCCCGCGTCGGCGGATGCCTTGGCGTTGCTCACTCCCCCACTGTGGCACCCGTCACTGACATCGCAATGCCGGTGGGCCAAGTGCCCGAACGCTTTCGCCGCACCCTAGTTGGGGCCCCGGCCCCCGTCAGCCGGTTGGGGCATCGGTCACTCGATGGAATGGCTTTGGGGAAAGGTGGATGACGCTGGGCAATGATCAGGCCCCCGATTCCGTACAGAAATGACCCCGGATTCGTATGGAATCCGGGGCCTGGCGACTCAGGTGAGGGGGGAGGAGAGAGCGGGTCTACGCCTCCGCCGCCGCCTTCGCCGCGATGTCCGTGCGGTGCTGCGAACCGTCGAGACCGATGCGGCCGACCGCCGCGTACGCGCGCTCGCGGGCCTCGGTGAGGTCGGCGCCGATCGCCGTGACGGACAGCACACGGCCGCCCGCGCTCACCACCGCGTCTCCGTCGCGCTTCGTCCCGGCGTGCAGGACGTACGCGTACGGGGCGTCCTGGGCGGCCACCTCGTCGAGCCCGGTGATCGGGTCGCCGGTGCGCGGGGTTTCCGGGTAGTTGTGCGAGGCCACGACCACCGTGACGGCGGCGGCGTCGCTCCAGCGCAGCGGCGCGAGGTCGGCGAGGGTGCCGGTCGCCGAGGCCAGGAGCACGCCCGCGAGCGGGGTCTGCAGACGGGCGAGGACCACCTGGGTCTCGGGGTCGCCGAAGCGGGCGTTGAACTCGATGACCCGTACGCCACGGCTGGTGATCGCCAGACCCGCGTAAAGAAGGCCGGAAAACGGTGTGCCGCGGCGGCGCAGCTCGTCCACGGTCGGCTGGAGGACGGTCTCCATGACCTCCTCGACGAGCTTCGGGTCCGCCCAGGGCAGCGGCGAGTACGCGCCCATGCCGCCGGTGTTCGGACCCTCGTCGTTGTCGAGTGCGCGCTTGAAGTCCTGGGCGGGCTGCAGCGGCACGACGGTCTCGCCGTCGGTGATCGCGAAGAGGGAGACCTCGGGGCCGTCGAGGAACTCCTCGATGACGACACGGTCGCAGGCGTTGGCGTGCGCGCGGGCCTTCTCGATGTCGTCGGTCACCACGACGCCCTTGCCGGCCGCGAGCCCGTCGTCCTTGACGACGTACGGGGCACCGAAGGCGTCGAGCGCCTCGTCGACCCCCTCGGGCGTCGTGCAGACGTACGAGCGCGCCGTCGGGACGGCCGCACAGGCCATCACGTCCTTGGCGAAGGCCTTGGAGCCCTCCAGCTGCGCGGCCTCCTTCGAGGGACCGAAGCAGGGGATGCCCGCCTCGCGCACGGCGTCGGCGACCCCCGCCACGAGCGGGGCCTCCGGGCCCACGATCACCAGCTCGGCGCCGAGCTCCGTGGCCAGCGCGGCCACGGCGGCGCCGTCGAGGGCGTCGACCGCGTGCAACTCCGCCACGTCCGCGATGCCCGCGTTCCCGGGGGCGCAGTGCAGGGCGGTGACGTCGGGGTCGAGGGACAGAGAACGGCACAGGGCGTGTTCGCGGGCACCGCTGCCGATGACAAGGACCTTCACGGGGTCAGCCTAACCGCCGGGGAGGGACGGCTTTGTGGGGGCTGCCTAGGTGGAGGGTGGGAAGGGTTGGTGTGATCGTCCGAGAGGGGTGGGCCGAGCTGGGGGATCACAGGGACGGGGGTGTACGTCTTTGGGGTCCTGTGCGCTGGAGGCGCCGCCCAGTCAGGCGCGGTACGTCGCTGGAGACGCCCGCCGCGCCAGCCGCCGTACGTCGCCGGAGGCGTCCACCCCGCCAGCCGCCGTACGTCGCCGGAGGCGTCGCCCTCCAGCTGCACGGCCCCGCTGGCCGCCGTACGTCGATGGAGGGGTCCGTCCGCGAACCGCCGTACGTCACTGGAGGCGTCGCCCTCCAGCTGCACGGCCCCGCTGGCCGCCGTACGTCGATGGAGGGGTCCGTCCGCGAACCGCCGTACGTCGCTGGAGGCGTCCACCCCGCCAGCCGCCGTACGTCACTGGAGACGCCCGCCCCACCAGCCGCGCGGCTCCGCTGGCCGCCGTACGTCGCTGGAGGCGCCCCGCGTCGCCCGCTCGTCCTACTCGTTCGTGAACTCCTCCATCACCGTCGCCCCGAGTTCGCGGACGATCAGGTCGTGGCCCGAGAGGGCGGACTCGTCGAGGTCGGGGTCGTCGTCCTCGGGGATGTCGTCCTCCGGGGCGACGGGCGGCGACTCGGGGGCCGGAGGCCGGGTCGGTGTCGGGGCGGGCGCGGCCTGAGCGTGGCTCGCGGACGGGCCGCCGCTCTGGGGTGAGGATGCAGGGGCCGTTGGCTGCTGGGGAGCAGGGCGCTGGGCGGCCGGAGCCCCGCCGTAACCGCCACCACCACTGCCACCGCCGTAGCCGCCACCGCCGCCGAACCCGCCCCCACCGGATCCGGGACCGGCCGAAGCCGGCGGTGCCGAGCCGCCCGAGGCGTCGATGATCGCCTCGATCTTCCACTGGACGTTGAACTGCTCGGTCAGCGCCTGCCGCAGCACCTCCTCGCTGCCGCTGCTCGCGAAGTTGTCCCGCGCGCCCGCGTTGACGAAGCCGATCTGCAGGGTCGTACCGTCGAAGCCGGTCACCTGTGCGTTCTGGCTGAGCAGGATCCAGGTGAACCGGCGGCGGTTCTTCACCGCCTCGAGGATGTTCGGCCACAGCGTGCGGGGGTCGACACCCCCGGAAGCCGGAGCCGGTGCCGAGGCCTGAGCCGAGCCGGGCGCGGTGGGAGGAGCCGCCGCAGGAGCAGGTGCGCCGGCGGCCGGAGCCGACGGGGCCGGGGACTGTCCCCCACCCGCCGGTGTCGCCGTCGGCCACCCGCCGGGTCGCCGGCCACTGCCCGCAGTCGTCGCGGTGGGCCAGGCGCCGGGCGCGGCCCCCGACGGGGCAGCGGCGGCGGGAGCAGGCGGCTGCGAAGCCACCGGAGCGGCAGCCGCGGGGGCGGCGGGGGGAGCGGAGGGGTGCGCGGCAACCGGAGCGGCAGGGGGTGCGCTCACGACAGGAGCCGCGGCCGCGGCCGGGGCCGATCCCGCATCAGGCTCGGCCCCACCCGCACCGCCCACTCCAGGCCCTGTCCCCCGTACGGCGGCTCGGGCCGCCGCGGCCCCGCCCCCCGGAGGGGCCGCGGATACGGAAGCGGCCGGCGCGCCGGGTGCGACGGGCACCGCCCCATGCACCTCGGGTCCGGGCACGTACCCCATGGCAGGGGCGCTGCCGCCGCCGGAGAAGTTCAGCCCGCGCTCGATACGGTCCAGCCGGGCCATCACGGACCGCTCGTCACCGTAGGCGGCGGGCAGCAGCACGCGCGCGCAGATCAGCTCGAGCTGGAGGCGCGGCGAGGTGGCGCCGCGCATCTCCGTCAGCCCCTCGTTGACCAGGTCGGCGGCGCGGCTCAGCTCGGCGGCACCGAAGACCCCGGCCTGGGCCTGCATCCGCTCCACCACATCGACTGGAGCGTCGATGAGCCCCTTCTCGGCGGCATCGGGCACAGCCGCCAGAATCACGAGATCCCGCAACCGCTCCAGCAGATCGGCGACGAACCGCCGAGGATCATTGCCGCCCTCGATGATCCGGTCCACCACCTCGAAGGCCGCGGCACCGTCCCCCGAGGCGAACGCCTCGACCACCGAGTCCAGCAGCGACGCGTCCGTGTAACCGAGCAGCGAGGTGGCCATGGCGTACGTCACACCGTCGGTGCTGGCCGCCGCGAGCAGCTGGTCCATGACGGACATGGAGTCACGCACGGACCCCGCACCGGCCCGCACGACCAGCGGCAACACACCGTCCTCGACGGGGGTGCCCTCGCTTCCGCAGACCTCGCCGAGGTACTCCCGCAGGGTGCCCGGAGGCACGAGCCGGAAGGGGTAGTGATGGGTCCGCGACCGAATGGTCCCGATGACCTTCTCGGGTTCGGTGGTGGCGAAGATGAACTTCAGATGCTCGGGCGGCTCCTCGACGACCTTCAGCAGCGCGTTGAAGCCGGCCGACGTGACCATGTGGGCCTCGTCGATGATGTAGATCTTGTACCGACTGCTCGCGGGGCCGAAGAAAGCCTTCTCCCGCAGGTCACGGGCGTCATCCACACCACCGTGGGAGGCGGCGTCGATCTCGATGACGTCGATGGAGCCCGGCCCGTTGCGAGCGAGATCCCGGCACGACTGGCACTCACCGCACGGGGTGGGCGTGGGCCCCTGCTCGCAGTTGAGACACCTGGCGAGAATGCGCGCACTGGTGGTCTTCCCGCACCCGCGCGGACCGCTGAACAGGTACGCGTGATTGACCCGGTTGTTCCGCAGCGCCTGCTGCAGCGGGTCGGTGACATGCTCCTGCCCGATGACCTCGGCGAACGACTCCGGGCGATAGCGGCGGTACAGCGCGAGAGACGACACGCATACGAGGTTATAGGCGCCCACTGACAACGCGGACCGCCCGGGAAAGCCCGGGGCCGGCCCCCTACCCGTACCGGGAACGCAAGCGCCCCCCACGCACCCGCCAGAGCCAACCTACCCTTGCTGCCTTCCGGCCCTGGGGGAGTTCAGTCAGATAGCGCCACGTGAGGGGCTCCGCACAGGGTACAGGATCTGAGCGGGGGGAACGAGTTCGCGAGCACTCCTCAACGTCTTGTATTGTTTGCCGCGGAGGATTCGCCTAGTGGCCTAGGGCGCACGCTTGGAAAGCGTGTTGGGGGCAACCCCTCACGAGTTCGAATCTCGTATCCTCCGCCAGTGCCTCACCGGGCACGATGTCGAAGGGCCCCACCGTTCGCGGTGGGGCCCTTCGACGTTCTCCGTCTCAGGTTTCCGTCTGATCCGCGCTGACAGCCGCCGCGGGGCCCTGTCAGCGCGCTGACCGCCTGCTGTCAGCTGACCCCGGCATCGTCTTGTTCATCGAGAACGGCGAGGGCTGAAGGGGAGAGACGATGTCATACGCCATCCGGGCCGAGGGTCTGGTCGAACGCTACGGGGACATGGTCGCGCTGGACGGCGTCTTCCTGGAGGTGCCGGCCGGCAAGGTGATCGGTGTGCTCGGCCCGAACGTGGCCGGGAAGACCGGAGCGGACGGACTCGACGCCCTTGCCGGCCGGGTCCTGCAGCGACCATTCGAGGTACTAGGTACTTCTTGCGCGGTCGCCCGAGAGGCAGTGGAGAAACCCGGCGGCCATCTGCGAGCGCCCGGCGCTGTGGACACAGAGGAATCCAGCAGCGGCAGCGGCTTCATATGCGACAGACATCTATGGCTTCATTTGCGACAGACATCTATGTTGACGCACGTCAAATCAGTGGGCCGGGGGCCGGACGGCAGGCTCAGAAGCGGACCCCGGTGTCGGATCAGCCGATCTTCACGGTCTTCGACACCGTGACCTGGTCGATGTCGCTGGTGCGTACCGTGACTCTCATCGTCCAGGTGCCGGCCAGCGGGAGGGTCAGGCCGTCGGTGCCCCAGTAGCCGCCCTTGTCGGTGAGTTCTGCGTCGAGGGGGCCGATCTGCTGGGCGGCCAGGGTGAAGGTGAGGCGGAGTTCGGGGACGGTCGCGATGCCGCCGTCTGGGCCGAGGATCACGGCCTGCACCGAGTTCTCGCCCACCCGGCCCGGTGCCAGCTCGATCTGTACCTTGCCATGGCCGCCCGGCGTACCGACGTCGAAGGGCACCAGCGTCGTCGAGGACGTCGGCCGGTCCGCGGCGGCGGCCGACGCGGCCGTCTCCGTGGCCGCCCGGCCCGGCTGGGTCCCCGTGAGCACCGTGGTGATCACCAGGACGACGATGCCCACGGTGACCTCCGCGAGGACCGAGCGGCGCAACGCCCGACGGTGCTTCGAGGAGTCCGGAGGGGTGGATTCCGTGTCGTGTCGTACGTGTCGTACGCCCTTGGGAGCGGCCGTCTCCATGACGGGCGGGCCCCCGACGGCCTCGCGCACCCGCGCGGCCGGCACGGTCACCGTCTCCTCCGTCGGGGTCGCGGCCGCCACCACCCACCGCCCCGTCCACCGCCGCGAATACGCCGCCCCCGCCAGGAGCAGCAGCACCGCGCACACCTTGGCGAGAAGGAGCCTGCCGTACGACGTCGAGGTGAGGGCGTTCCAGGAGCCGAGGCCGCGCCAGGACTGGTAGACGCCGGTGGCGGTGAGGACGGCGACGGAGGTGAGGGCGAGACGGGAGAAGCGGGTGACGACCGCGACGGGGAGGGGTTCGGCGGGGCGGTGCAGTGCGGTGAGCAGGGCGGTCAGGCCGCCGAGCCACACCGCCATGGCGAGCAGGTGCAGTACGGAGGAGACCATCGCCACGGGGACCTGGATCCCGGCGGACGCGTGTTCGGCAGCGGCCCAGGTGACCGCGAGGCCGAGGCAGAGCAACCCGCCGAGGACGAGGAGACCCCGGCCGCGTACGGGGAACAAGCCGCGCTCCCGAGCCCGCACGGGAAGGATGCCGCGCTCCCGAGGCCGTACGGGATAGAAGGCGGCCGCCCCCAACAGCACCAGCCGCACCACCAGTGCCACCCCCGGTCTGCTCGTCAGCGTCTCGCGCAGGACGGCCGGGTCGACCGCCTCGGTCACGCCCGTGCCGCGTTCGTACGGGCCGCGCAGGAGCAGCAGCGCGAGCGTGGACAGCAGCAGCGTCCACCAGCCGGTCAGCAGCAGGCGCCGTACGCTGCCCGGGAAACCGCAGGCCAGGACGAAGGTGGCCGTGCCGATGAGCAGGGCAAGACCGCTGTACGCGGCGTACCGGGCAATGTCGTAGAGGGCGGCGGAGGCGGGGTTCTCGGCGGATGCGGTGGGCACGGGCGCGGCGGTCTCGGAGGGTTTGCCGATGGAGAAGGTGAACGCGCCGGAGACGGGGTGGCTGTCCGCCGAGATGACGCGCCAGGCCACCGTGAACGTGCCGGTGCCCAGGCCCCGTGGCAGCGTCACCCGGGCGGTGTCGGAACGGCCGCCCGCGTGGCCCGGCGCGCCCGTGTGGACGCGCCGGTTCTCCGGGGTGAGCACGCGGAAGGAGTCGTCGAGGAGGCCCACGGACTCGCTGAAGGTCAGCGTGACCTGTCGGGGCGCCGACTTCAGCACGCTGCCGTCCTGCGGATCGGTGCCGGTCAGCGCGGCGTGCGCGGACGCGCCGCCCACGCCGCCGAAGAGGACCAGCACCAGGACTCCGCCGAGCAGCGCCAGGGCCCGCACGGCGCGCCGCCGCCCGCCTCGCTGTCGGCTTCCGCTTCCGCTCACACGCCGTCTCCGTATCCGCGTTCCCCGAGTTCTGCGCTTTTCCAGGGTCTCGGATACGTACGGACGAGGACCGCGCGCTGCTCACCGCCCCGCTGAGGAACCTTCCCCGAAGGTCTCCCTGGAGAGGAAGAGGAGTTGGGCGCGCTTCTCGGGCAAGTAGACGTCGGGCAGGTCTATTTCGGGCAGCACGACTTCGTGTGCGGGGACGAAGCCCTGCCGGGTCAGGCGGGAGATCGCCTTGGCGTTGCGCGCGTCCGGCTCGACCACGACCCGCTGCCGGTCCAGGCCGATCAGCACATACGTCGCGAACGCGGTCAGCAGGGCGGACGACCAGCCCGGCCGGTCACCGCCGGGACCCGCGGGTCCGATCAACAGGTGTACGCCGATGTCGCCGGACCGGACGTCGTAGCACTCACTGACGCGGTCGGCCTCAGGCTCATACGTCTGGAAGAGCGCGGCCGGCCGGCCGTCCTTGACCGCGAGGAAGGCGTGATGGGTGTCGAGGGAGTCCAGCTGGACGTACGTCTTGCGCACCTGCTCCCTGGTGAGCCCGTTCATCCCCCAGAACCGGGCCCGCTCCTGTGTGACCCAGCCGTGGATGACGTCCAGGTCGGCATGCGGATCGACCGGCACGACACGGACGGTGCCGAAGCCGTCGAGCAGTTGCTCGTGCACGGCCTCGCGATCCTGGGCGTACGTCTCAGTCGTCATGCCTCTTCCTTGGTCAGCTTGTTCCAGTCGGTGGTCACCGGGACGAGATCTCCCTCGCGCCACAAGGGGAGTTGGTCACGGTGGTGGGCCGAACCGGGGACACCGTCGGCGCCGAAGGGAACCACCCAGAGGCTGTGGTCGCGGTCCGCGAGATCCCAGACGTATCGGGCGGCGGGCCCGCGCGCGCTCAGGTCGGTGAGACCGGGCACCGCCGATGTGCACAGCACACAGTGGTGGTCGCCGGACAGTCCCGGTTCGTCGTACGACGTGCCTTCGTCGTACGACGAACCGGTGAGCGCGCGCCACGGCGCGAGCCGGTGGGTGTCGCCCCAGGTGGGGGACGTCCGCCGGGCGGCCACCTCTTCGACGGCCTCGCGGACGACCGAGTCGCGATCGATGCCGTACAACTCCGGTGCGTTCAGCAGGTTTTCCAGGGCGTAGCCGACGCGGGGCGTGAGCGCGAGCCAGGGGAGGAAGACCTCCGGGTATGCGGGCGGGTCGGCCAGGACGGCCAGCGCGGGGTGCGCCACGAGCCGCCGTACGACCGTGCCGCGCACCGCGGCGTAGGCCGCCGCCACCGTGCTGTCGGCGTCCATGTGCCGGTCCCAGCACAGGAGTTGATCCCTCAGCTCGGCCGCCTCGGGGCTGAGGTCCCCCTCGACGAGCCGGTCCAACAGGGATGCCGCCGAGGCGAGATGGGTGTCCATGTGGACGGCGGGCATGTCCTGCGCGGACCACTTCCGCGACGCGTCGAGGAGCCGGCGGATGCGCGTGGCGCGGTGCGGAGGGGCGAACTCGACGCCGAGCGGGGTGGCCGGGCCGCGCTGGTTCGCCATCACCGCGATGCCGTCCTCGACGGGTCCGTACGGCGTCTCGTGCCAGCCGAGCCAGTCGTGCCCGGCCTCCCACGCGGCCACCACCCGGGTGCGGTTGTCCTCGCCGCGGACCGGGACCTTTCCCGCCACCCGGTGCAGCAGACCGCCCTCGACGTCGGCGGCCTGCACGACGTTCACGGGCTCCGCCCAGCGGTCGAACGCCCGGTCGACGTCGGCGACTCGGCGGGCGCGCAGGAGGGGAAGGAGCGCGCTGAAGCCGAGGTCCTCCGTGACGCGGGGCGGGTAGCGCAGACTGATGGGCTCCCGCGCCTCGGCCGCTGTGATGATCACCGGTCCGCGTGCCGTCTCGGTCACCTCGACCTCGACGGACTCGCCGCCGGCCACCTCGATCGTCTCCGTGTGCCGCCGCGCCGGCCGCCACTCTCCGTCCGAATCGAGTGCTTCGACGGACACACTGTCATCGGTGCCGGTGACCCGCAGGCGTTCCCGGTACAGGTCCTGGTAGTCGGCCATGGCGTTGGTGATCGCCCAGGCGACCGTTCCGGCGTGGGCGAAGTGGGCGATGCCCGGGACGCCGGGGACCGCGAGCCCGACGACGTCGAACTCGGGGCAGGAGAGGCGGATCTGCTGGTAGACGCCGGGGTCCTCGATGAAGCGGTGGGGGTCCCCCGCGATGAGCGCCCGCCCGGTGACGGTCCGTTCGCCGCTCAGCAGCCACCCGTTGCTGCCCGACGTGCCCGGCCCGTCCGTGGCGAACAGCGCGACCGCCTCCGCGCCCAGCCGCCGTACGACCTCCTCGCGCCACAGCTTCGCGGGGAACCCGGCGAAGAGGATGTGCGTGGCGAGCCAGACGCCGAGCGGGCTCCAGGGCTCCCACCGGCCGGGAGCGAGCCCGGTCGCGGCGAACTCCGGTGCGCGGCGGGCGCCTTCGGCGAGGCCCTCATTGACTCCGTCGACGTACGAGGCGACCCACTCGGCGGTCTCGGGATCCCGTCTCTCCAGGGCCGCGAAACAGCGTCGCGCGGTGTCGTCGAGCCTGGCCTGCCTCGCGAACCGGTCCCAGGCGACGGCGTCGGCGCCGAGGAAGGCGGCCGAGGTGCCCTGCGAGCGGTGCCGTTCGACTTCCAGCTGCCAGGCGCGGTCCAGGGCGGTGGTCCGGCCCTGGGCGTGGGCGAGTTCGCCTGCGCTGTCCGCGCGCAGGTGGGGGATGCCCCAGGGGTCACGGTAGGTTTCGGCGGTCACGTTCCATCCCCACTCGTATCAGGTTAGGCTAACCTAACTTACACCTCGTCGGAATCGTGAGCTCAGGCAGGCCGCGCGACCGGGCCCCGTACGCGGGATCATCGGTCCATGGACGTCACTCTTCACCTCGCCCAGCAGTCCGAAGCCGACGAACTGCTCGGCCGCAGCCCGCTCGCCGCGCTGGTCGGCATGCTGCTGGACCAGCAGGTACCCATGGAGTGGGCCTTCGCGGGGCCGTACACGATTGCCCGGCGGATGGGGACGGACGATCTCGACGCGCACGAGATCGCGGCGTACGACCCCGAGAAGTTCGCCTCGCTGCTCTCCGCCAAGCCGGCGGTGCACCGTTATCCCGGATCGATGGCCAAGCGGGTGCAGCAGCTGTGCCAGTACCTCGTGGAGCACTACGGGGGCGATGCCGCCGCGCTGTGGAAGGACGCCAAGACGGGGGACGAGCTGCTTCAGCGGCTCAAGGAGCTTCCCGGGTTCGGGGCTCAGAAGGCCCAGATCTTCCTGGCGCTGCTGGGCAAGCAGCTCGGGGTGCGGCCCAAGGGATGGCGTGAGGCCGCGGGGGCCTACGGGGAGGCGAAGTCCTTCCGGTCGGTGGCCGACATCACTGGGCCCGAGTCGCTGGCGAAGGTGCGGGCGCACAAGCAGGAGATGAAGGCGGCGGCCAAGGCCGCGAAGGCCTCCGGCAAGTAGCGCACGCGTTCCCCTTGCCTGGGCCTACAGCGGGTTTCGCCCCTCCGCCCCTGCCCGGGCCTACAGCGGGTTTCGCCCCTCCGCCCCTGCCCGGGCCTACAGCGGGTTTCGCCCCTCCGCCCCTGCCCGGCTCTCATCCGGGGGCCGCCCCTCAGACCCCCGTATCGCGCTTCGCGCTCGTCCTCGAACGCCGGACGGGCTGAGACCGGACGGGCTGAGACCGGACGGGCTAACAGCGGTGGCGGGATCCCCATGACCGTTCACACCCTGGGGTATGACCGAGCCCCCAGAAGGCTCCCCCTGGAGCCCTGAATATGACGATCGACGCGTGCACGCGCAGGCGAGGGATCCGCGTGGTCCCGTGGAAGGGCCCCTCGTCGAGGGGCCGCTGCATCTGTTGACGCGCACTGCATGGCAAACCGTTCTCGTCGCGGGAATCGCCGCCCTGGTGCTGGGCGTCATGGTGCTGGTGTGGCCGGGCGCCTCGCTTCTCGCCGCCGGTGTCCTCTTCGGCCTTTATCTGCTCGTCAGCGGGGTCCTGCAGCTTGCCGCGGCGTTCGGCACGCATGCGGCGACCTCTCTGCGCGTCATGGCGTTCATCAGCGGCGCCGTATCGATCCTGCTGGGGCTGTTCTGCTTCCGCGGCGCGATGCAGTCGATCCTCCTGCTCGCCCTGTGGATCGGCATCGGCTGGCTCTTCCGCGGCATCACACAGACGCTCGCCGCCGCGTCCGACCCGAGCGTGCCGGCCCGCGGCTGGCAGGTCTTCCTCGGGATCGTCAGCTTCCTGGCGGGCATCGTGCTGATCGTGTCCCCGTTCGCGTCCGTCGCCGTGCTCACGCTCGTCGGCGGCTGGTGGCTCGTCGCGGTCGGCATCGCCGAGATCGTCACGGCGATTCGGATCCGCTCCGGCGCCCGGCGCGTCCCGCAGGTCGTCTGAGCGCCCCCCGGCGTCAACTCCGCGCCCGCCACGTACGCCAACAGGATGTATCTCCCGGCGAGTCCGATGAAGCACCCGCCTTCGGTGGGGAGATGAGGTCTCATGAGCCCCTCCCCGCGCCTCCCGCACTCGCTGCGCCGCCACGGGCGGGCGCGGGAAGGGGCTCCCGTGAGGACCTTGCTCCGCCTTCTCGTCCTCCTGGTCGTCGCCATGCTGGCGGCGGGCCCGCATCCCGAGGCACTCGCCACGCCCCCGGCGACCGTCAGCTCCGAGACCAGCGCCGCCGAGCACGACGTACTCGACTCGGTCCTGCACCCCTCCGCCCGGCAGGGACACCGCCTCCTCGCCGCCCCGCGCGTGCGCGCCGTCACGGGCACGGGGCCGGAGCCCAGCCGCGGCCCCGTAGCCGCGCCTCCCCCGTACTCCCCGCTCCCGCGCCTCCTGCGCTGCGTGGTCCTGCGCTGCTGACAGACCCGGCCACCCAACCGGCCGACCGGTCACTCACCAGCGAACTCGAGGACACATCCATGACCAGCGACCCCTACGCGGTTCTGCGCGCCCTGCTGCGCGCCGAAGCCCTACGCAACGCGCCGAGGCGGGACACCCGGCCGGCCCCGGACGGACAGCCGTCCGGCACACAAGGCCGACAGGCCCCCCAAGGTCCCCAAAGCCCCCAACGGAAGACGTCCCCGAAGGAACACGGACGGGACTGATCACGACGGCGACCGCCCCGCTCCGGGGTGGTCGCCCCTTACCTCCGCCCCCTTACCTCCGCCGCCGCGCCGTCCCGAAGAGCGAGCGGGTGATCTCACGCCCGATCTGCGTACCGACCGACCGGGCGAGGGACTTGAAGAGCCCACTGCCGACGACCTGTTCGACGACCGAGGCTTCCTCCCTGGGCTCCCTGGGCTCCCTGGGCTCCTTGGACTCCTTGGTCTCCCTGGCCTTCGCTCTCGACGCGGGCCGAGGAGGCTCCGGGGCCTGGGCCTGCGCCGCCGTGAGTTTCTCGTACGCCGACTCCCGGTCCACCGCCTGCGCGTACCGCCCGTACAACGAAGACCCCTTCACCACCTGATCGAGCACGCCCTCCTCAACCGGCCCCATCAGGGACTGCGGCGCCCGCAGCCGCGTCACCGCGACCGGTGTCGGCGCGCCCTTCTCGCTCAGCACGGTGACGACGGCCTCGCCGGTGCCGAGGCCGGTGAGGACCTCTTCCAGGTCGTACCCGGAGTTGGGGAAGGTCTTCACGGTGGCCTTCAGCGCCTTCTGGTCGTCCGGGGTGAAGGCGCGCAGCGCGTGCTGGACGCGGTTGCCGAGCTGGGCGAGGACATCGCCGGGTACGTCTTTCGGGGTCTGCGTCACGAAGAAGACGCCGACCCCTTTCGAGCGAATGAGCCGGACGGTCTGCGTGATGGAGTCCAGGAAGGCCTTCGACGCGTCGTTGAAGAGCAGATGGGCCTCGTCGAAGAAGAAGACGAGCTTCGGCTTGTCGGCGTCGCCGACCTCGGGCAGGTCGTGGAAGAGGTCGGCGAGCAGCCACATCAGGAAGGTCGAGAAGAGCTGCGGTTTGTCCTGGACCTCGGGGAGTTCCAGGACGGACACCACGCCGCGCCCCTGAGACGCCGTACGCAGCAGCTCGCTCGTGTCGAACTCCGGCTCTCCGAAGAACGGGCTCATGCCCTGCGCCTCGAACGCGGTGAGGGAGCGCAGGATCACCCCGGCCGTGGCGGTGGACAGACCGCCGATCCCCTTCAGCTCCTGCTTGCCCTCGTCCGAGGTCAGGAAGGCGACGACCGCGCGCAGATCCTTGAGGTCGACCAGGTCCAGGCCCTTCTGGTCGGCGTAGTGGAAGATCAGGCCGAGCGACTGCTCCTGGGTCTGGTTGAGCTGGAGCACCTTGGAGAGCAGCACCGGGCCGAAGCTGGTGATCGTGGCGCGTACGGGGATGCCGTGGCCCATCCCGCCCAGCGCGTAGAACTCGGCCGGACAGCCGGTCGGCGTCCACTCCTGGTGGACGTCCCGGGCACGCTCCTGGACCCTGTCGTTCGACACGCCCGGCGCCGAAACGCCCGACACATCACCCTTGATGTCGGCGAGGAAGACGGGCACGCCCTGGGCCGAGAGCTGCTCGGCGATCAGCTGGAGTGTCTTGGTCTTGCCGGTGCCGGTGGCGCCCGCGACCAGTCCGTGCCGGTTGAGCATCGGCAGCGGGATGCGGATCTGTACGTCGGGCAGGCAGGGGCCGTCCCAGAGCAGGGCGCCCAGATCGAGGGCGGGACCCGTGAAGGCGTACCCGGAGGCGATCTTCAGGGCTTCCTGGGGGAGTGCGGGAGCACTTCTGGGGGTTTCGCGGGTTTCGGCGGCGGCCGTGGGCGCGGTGTCAGAGGCAGCCGACGGCACGGTCTCGCTGTCACTCATATCAGGCCTCTGTTCCCGATTCACACGGATTTGCGGCGTTTTTCCAGCGTCGCACTCCGACGCTCAGGCTGCGCCCGGAAGGTCATGACCGGTAGGCTTTCCGTGTGATCTTCAAGCGCATCGGAAACGGCCGGCCGTACCCCGACCACGGCCGGGAAAGCACCCGGCAGTGGGCGGACGTCGCGCCGCGCCCGGTCCGCCTCGATCAGCTCGTGACGACCAAGGGCCAGCTGGACCTGGAGACCCTCCTCGCCGAGGACTCCACCTTCTACGGCGACCTGTTCGCGCACGTAGTGAAGTGGCAGGGCGACCTGTACCTGGAGGACGGCCTGCACCGCGCCGTCCGCGCGGCGCTCCAGCAGCGCCAAGTGCTCCACGCGCGCGTGCTCGAGCTCGGCTGACGCCCCCAGGGGCAGAGACGCACCCGCCGCCGCGCTACTCGGCTGACGCCCCCACGGGCAGAGACGCACCCGCCGCCGAGCTCGGCCGACGCCCTTGGGACCGAGGCTCACCCGCCCGTTGACCCTTTTGGGTTGGACTGAGCATCGGGCAATGATCATTTAGTAGGCATCGCCGTCCCGGCACACTACGCTGCGCCCATGAGCATGCTCACTCCCCCTGGCATGGGCGGCCAGTACCGGATCACGGGGGACAAGTACCCGCGGATGCGCCGACCCCGGGGGCGCCGCAGGCTCGTCTTCCTCGTCGTCGCCTCCGTCACCGCACTCGGGCTGATCGGATGGGGCACACTGCAGCTCATCGACGTCTTCACGGGCGGCGGCGACAAGGCTTCGGCGGCCGGACCCAAGACCGACTGCGCCTCGAAGGTCAGCCCGTCACCGAGCATCGCCGCCAAGGCGCTGCCCACGCCCGGCCAGATCACCGTGAACGTCTTCAACGCCACGCCCCGCAGCGGGCTCGCCAAAGAGACCGCGGACGAACTCAAGAAGCGCGGGTTCAAGATCGGCGACGTGGGCAACGCGACGGACGCGTACGACAAGAAGGTCGCAGGCGCCGGGATACTGCTCGGCGCGAAGGCCGCCTACGGGGCCGCACTCCCCGTCCTCAACACACAGCTCCCCGGCGCCCAACTCAAGACCGACGGACGCGACAAGGCCACCGAGGTCGACCTCATCATCGGTACCGGCTTCAAGGCGCTGACGAAGAAGGAGGACGCCGACAAAGCCCTGGCCGTCCTGGCCAAGCCCCAGCCGACGCCCTCCACCACGAACAAGAGCTGCTGAACCCCGTACCTACTCGGCAGCCCCGTACATCCGGTCCCCCGCGTCCCCGAGGCCCGGCACGATGTAGCCGTGCTCGTTGAGCCGCTCGTCGACCGAGGCCGTGACGACGGTGACCGGTGTGCCCGCCAGCTCGCGCTCCATGAGCTCGACGCCTTCGGGGGCGGCGAGCAGGACCACGGCGGTGACGTCGTCGGCGCCGCGCTTGATCAGCTCATGGATCGCCGCGACGAGGGTGCCGCCGGTGGCCAGCATCGGGTCCAGGACGTACACCTGGCGCCCGGAGAGATCGTCGGGCATGCGGGTGGCGTACGTAGAGGCCTGGAGCGTCTCCTCGTCGCGCACCATGCCCAGGAAGCCCACCTCGGCGGTCGGCAGCAGGCGCACCATGCCGTCCAGCATTCCCAGGCCCGCCCGCAGGATCGGCACGACCAGCGGACGCGGGTAGGAGAGCTTGACGCCCGTGGTCGGGGCGACGGGGGTCACGATGTCGACCTGCTCCGTGCGTACGTCCCTGGTGGCCTCGTAGGCGAGCAGGGTGACCAGCTCGTCGGCGAGCCGCCGGAAGGTCGCGGAGTCGGTGCGCCGGTCGCGCAGGGTGGTGAGCTTATGGGCGACCAGGGGGTGGTCGACGACGTGGAGACGCATGTCCACCACAGTAGCCGGGCCCTGCGCCCCCGCCACTGTCCAGCCCGGCAAGGCCCGGCTCCCGCATTAACCCGTGTGCTGGCATCAAACCGCCCATCAGAGGGAAAGTGGGAGGGACGGACCTGGGGTGGTGTGCCTATGCGGAACCCGGAAGAGGAGTCCCCCGAGCGGCTGGAGACCGACGCCGACCGCAGGCGGCGGCGCGCCCAGTTCCTCAGGGAACTGACCGAGGCCCGCGAGCTGCGCGACCGCGTCCAGCCCCGCCGCGCCAAGGCCGCGCGTCTGCGCCACGCCATGCGCATGCGCAGCTTCCGCTGGTAGACCGCCCACGGTGAAGTCGGTGTCCCGCCCGCGCCGCGCGAGCCCGTGTCGGGCGAGGAGGTACGTACGCGGCGCCGACAGCCGCGTACGATCCGCTGTTACCGATCAAAAGAGGCAGACACAGCAGGCCGAAGACGTCCCCTGAGCGCTCTGTTTCTGCCACGATTCCGAGTGGGTGGGACCTCGGAGCAGCACGCCCCGCCCACAGCCTCCGCCGGGGGGATCCCCAACCGGCACGCCTATGACCAGTGGGAGAGTCACGGTGTACTTCGCCGCACTGCTCGCGCGCACCGAAGACGGGTGGGAAGCGAGCGACACAGAGCTCGACGATGTGGAGACCCTGTCGGATCTGACCGACCTGGCCCGTGAAGCCTCGGACGAGGACACGGTGCTCGTACTCATCGAGCAGGAGGACGCGTGGTTCGGCGTCGTCCGCGTGGACGGCGAGGAGGACCCTCGTATCTACGTCTCGGACGCCGCCGCGGCCGCCCGCAGCTCGTACGGCGAGATCCTGCTCACCGACGAACTACTAGGACGGGAGCCCGGTGACGACGACGCCGACCTGGACTCCCTCGACCTGGACGGCACGGAGGACGGTGAACCCGACGGCGACGACTCCGACGAAGAAGAAAACGAGGAAACCGTGTCCGGCGAGGCCGTGTCGCACAGCCCCGTCGGGGACCGCGACATCCTCGCCGACCTCGGAGTGAGCGAGAAGGAACTCCTCGCCCTGGACGAAGGCGACGCGCTCAACACGATCGCCGACGCCCTGGGAGCGGCGGAGGTCCTGGAGACGGTGCGCTAGGCCTGGTCTCCGGGGCAGGCCGGGCCGGCTGCTCCGGGCAACGGCGCCCGGTCGGCGTCGGTGAGCGGGGTCTGACGCGGCCTTACGTCTGTCCCCGGGGATCTCGCGCCGGCTCGGGCTCACGCAGGGAAGCTTCCGCCGGGTCGGGCTCAAGCTCACGCACGGAAAGCCTCCGCCGGGTCCGGCTCGGGCTCACGCTCGGAGAGCTTCCGTCGGCTCGGGCTCCGGCTCACGCTCGAAGAGCTTCCGCCGGGTCGGGCTCCGGCTCACGCTCGAAGAGCTTCCGCCGGCTCGGGCTCGGGCTCACGCACGGAAGCCCTCCGCCGGATCCGGGTCGGGCTCGGGCTCACGCACGGAAAGCCTCCGCCGGATCCGGCTCGGGCTCGGGCTCACGCACGGAAAGCCTCCGCCGGATCCGGCTCGGGCTCAGGCACGGAAACCCTCCGCTAGGTTCGCCGGGTGAGCAACACCGACCAGACCTTCCCACCCGATCCCGTGCGCGACCGCTGGCGGGCCGCGATGCGGCTCGCTCTGGACGAGGCCCGGCTGGCCGTCCGGGGCGGGGACGTTCCCGTCGGCGCCGTCGTGCTGTCCGCGGACGGTACGACGGTGCTCGCGACCGGGCACAACGAGCGCGAGGCCACCGGCGATCCGACGGCGCACGCCGAGGTCCTCGCACTGCGCAGGGCCGCGGGCGAACTCGGCCAGTGGCGGCTGTCCGGCTGCACGCTGGTGGTCACCCTGGAGCCCTGCTCGATGTGCGCGGGCGCGCTCGTGCAGTCCCGGGTGGACCGGGTCGTGTACGGCGCCCGCGACGAGAAGGCGGGCGCGGCCGGCTCCCTGTGGGACCTCGTACGCGACCGGCGGCTCAACCATCGCCCCGAGGTGATCGAGGGCGTCCTCGCCGACGACTGCGCCCGCGTCCTCACCGACTTCTTCCGCGACCGCTGACCCCCGTACGTCCCCCGGAAACGGATTTCAGAGCACGACCCACCTTGGGGTAAGGTCTCCCTCGGTAGCGTGTCCGAGCGGCCGAAGGAGCTCGCCTCGAAAGCGAGTGTGGCGCAAGTCACCGAGGGTTCAAATCCCTCCGCTACCGCTTGAGAAGGGCCCCGTCGAGAGACGGGGCCCTTCGTGCTCCCCGTGCCGTGACGCCCGTTACGGGCTCGCCCAGCCGAGGACGGGGGAAGCCCGCGGCGTGGATCCCGCAGTGGGGTCCGTCCCGGCCCCGCGGACTCCTGCCGGGCCCACCGCACCATCCATCCTGGGCCCTCAACCTCCCGGACCGGTCCGGCAAAAGGCCTCGACCAGCGAGCCGTTGGTCCTTAAAAGCGGCGTGAAGGTTACACTCACCGCCGGCAACAGGGGGCCCACCGGGCGCAGCAGTCACAGGGAGGCCGCGATGGCGGTGAATTCGAAGAAGATCGCCGTCTACGCACTCGTGGTCTTCGCGCTCTACGTGATCATCACGGATCCGGCCAAGGCCGCGGATTACGTCCAGATAGGGTTCGAGGGCATATCGAGTGCCGCTCAAGCCATCGGGGACTTCATGACGTGGGTCGCCGACGGCGCCAAGAACTGAGCGTCGTCCGCCGCACCTCCAAGGAGTTCCCGTGATCCGCCATCTGGTCCTCTTCAAGCTCAACGAGGGCGTGGGACGTGACGACCCGCGCGTCGTCGAGGGCGTCGCCGCCTTCCGCGCGCTGGGCGGCCAGATCCCCGAGCTGCGGTTCTGGGAATGCGACTGGAACATCACCGACCGGCCCATCGCGTACGACTTCGCGATCAACTCCGCCGTCGACGACACCGACGCGCTGACACGGTATCTGGAGCACCCGGCGCACCAGGCGGGCGTCGCGCTGTGGCGGGAGTTCGCCACCTGGGTGATCGCCGACTATCCGTTCTGAGCCGCACCTGTCCCTGAGCCCCTGGCCGCAACCGGCCGGGGGCTTTTCGCAGCTTATGGCCCCAACTCTCCTTCAACACGGCGTTATGCGGTGCTTGCACACAGTGCACATGTCTTGTGATGCTATGACCGCTTTTGACGGATGCGTTGACGGATGATGAAGAGGTGGCGTTGACCGTGTCGGCCAGTACAGCGCCGCCCCAGGAGGAAGCCCCGGCCCAGGCCGCCCAGACGCCGGCCCAGGCAACGCCCCAGGAACCGATTCAGGAACCGCTCCAGGAGGCCCTCCAGGAGGCCACGCCCGAGCGGCGTCGCGGCGCTGACACCCGGGCCCTCACCCAGGTGCTGTTCGGCCAGCTCAAGACGCTGGAGCCGGGCACCACCGAGCACAACCGCGTACGCGGGGCCCTCATCGAGGCCAACCTCCCGCTCGTCCGGTACGCGGCCGCCCGCTTCCGCTCCCGCAACGAGCCCATGGAGGACGTCGTCCAGGTCGGCACGATCGGCCTGATCAACGCGATCGACCGCTTCGACCCGGACCGAGGCGTGCAGTTCCCGACCTTCGCGATGCCGACGGTCGTCGGGGAGATCAAGCGGTACTTCCGCGACAACGTACGCACCGTCCACGTACCGCGCCGCCTGCACGAGCTCTGGGTGCAGGTGAACGGCGCCACGGAGGACCTGACGACCGCCTTCGGGCGCTCGCCCACCACCGCCGAGATCGCCGAGCGGCTGCGCATCACGGAGGAGGAGGTGCTGTCCTGCATCGAGGCCGGCCGCTCCTACCACGCCACCTCCCTCGAAGCGGCCCAGGAGGGCGACGGAATGCCGGGACTGCTCGACCGGCTCGGCTACGAGGACCCGGCGCTCGACGGTGTCGAACACCGTGACCTCGTACGGCATCTGCTCGTACAGCTGCCCGAGCGCGAGCAGCGGATCCTGCTGCTGCGCTACTACAGCAATCTCACCCAGTCACAGATCAGCGCCGAACTGGGAGTCTCCCAGATGCACGTGTCAAGGCTGCTCGCCCGCAGTTTCGCGCGTCTTCGATCCGCAAACAGGATCGAGGCGTAACCGGTGGGAGCGAATCGCTCCGCGGCGCCTTTTCCGACAGTTCTGCGCTGAAAAACCGTCAGACCCCTTCTTTCCAGGGCCTATTCATGCTTTACATGTC
Source organism: Streptomyces sp. NPDC048415 (assembly GCF_040651675.1). Taxonomy (NCBI): domain Bacteria; kingdom Bacillati; phylum Actinomycetota; class Actinomycetes; order Kitasatosporales; family Streptomycetaceae; genus Streptomyces; species Streptomyces sp. NPDC048415. The sequence continues at coordinate 32,016 of NZ_JBEZKJ010000072.1, forward strand.
GACATGTCACTACAGCGTGTTGCCGACATGTGACATTCTGCCGGAAGCGCGTTTGCCGCGGCCCCGCCTCCGGTATTCAGGTGGAGGCTGCGTTCCTCCGACGGGAGCGACTGCCGCTACCGTCCGCGACCCAAAGGGGGTGGCATGTCCGCAGACCAGGGCAGCTCGAAGGTGCTCACGCTCACGAAGAGCGAGTCCGCGCCCGACGCGCTTCACGATGTCCCGGCCCTTCCGGCCCCCGACGCCGCTCCGGCCCTCGAAGCCGTCCCGGCTCCCGAGTCCTCGGGCGCCATCGACACCCGCACCCTGTCCCGCTCCCTGTTCCTGCGGCTCGCCGCACTCGGCGAGAACAGCCCCGAGCGTGCCTACGTCCGGGACACCCTCATCGAACTCAACCTCCCGCTCGTCCGGTACGCGGCAGCACGCTTCCGCTCCCGCAACGAGCCGATGGAGGACATCGTCCAGGTCGGCACGATCGGCCTGATCAAGGCGATCGACCGCTTCGACTGCGAACGCGGCGTGGAGTTCCCGACGTTCGCGATGCCGACCGTCGTCGGCGAGATCAAGCGCTTCTTCCGCGACACGTCGTGGTCGGTGCGCGTGCCGCGCCGCCTCCAGGAGCTGCGCCTCGCCCTCACCAAGGCCAGCGACGAGCTCTCGCAGAAGCTCGACCGCTCCCCGACGGTCGCCGAACTCGCCGTCGTCCTCGGTGTGTCCGAGGAGGACGTGGTCGACGGCCTCGCGGTCGGCAACGCGTACACGGCGTCGTCGCTCGACTCGCCCGCCCCCGAGGACGACGGCGGCGAGGGCTCCCTCGCCGACCGCCTCGGCTACGAGGACACCGCCCTGGAGGGCGTCGAGTACCGCGAGTCCCTCAAGCCGCTGCTCGCCAAACTCCCGCCCCGCGAGCGCCGGATCATCATGCTCCGCTTCTTCGCGAACATGACCCAGTCGCAGATCGGCGAGGAGGTCGGCATCTCACAGATGCACGTCTCCCGGCTGCTGACCCGCACGCTGGCGCAGCTGCGCGAAGGACTCATCGCCGACTGAACACTTCATAATTGACGGACCGTCAGTCACACTGGCGCGATGCGTCGAGAGTCGATCCATGCGATACGCGGCCGCCGAGGTGCCCTTGTGGGTGCCTCGGCGGCTGTGGTGTGTCTGGGAGGCGTGCTGGCCGCGTGCGGGAGTGGCGGGGGTGGCGGCGGGTACGTCGCCGTCGGGGCCGCCGGGGGATCGCCGGGGGCGGTGGTGGCGCCCACGGGGGAGGTGTCGCTGATACCTCTTGATGAGGGTGGGGACGGGTCCGCATCTCCGGAGCCCAAGAAGACCGCCGAGTCGGGTGGCTTCGACACCGCGGGGCCCGGCATCAGCCCAAGTGGTCGACTCACCCACAGCGTTACGCCATCGCCCTCGTCCCGGACCGGCAAGTCCGGCCGTACAAGCGGTGGTTCCGGCGATACGTCCCCGTCACCGACCCCGACGGCCTCCGGGACCGGCGCGGCAGGTCCCACCGGACCCGCCGCCCTCAGCGTGGGTGATCCCTCACGCCGGGCCACCGATCAGCGGTGGTGCGAGAAGGTGACCGTCTCCTTCCGCAACACCGGTGGTGCGGCGGTGCGTTCGGGCACGGTGACCCTCGGGACGCACATCATCGGGGCGCTCGGGATCGACTGGGCGACGATCGAGTCCACCGAGGCCCTTCCCGCGCCGATCGGCGCCGGCGCGAAGAAGGACAAGACCTGGACGGTGTGCGTCGACGCGTGGCGCGTGCCGCTGGGCATGCACATCGAGACGCGGGACGTGTCCGTCCAGTGGAAGTGACGGCCGCCGCTACTTCAGCGCCAGCCACGCCACCGCGGCGATGATCGCCACGGCGACGACGACGCCGACGATCAGGCCTACGCGAGGCCCTGCGGGGGCGGCCGCCTGCTGCTGCCGGCCCTGGGGAGCCTCGTCGACGAAAGCGCGGAACATCTGGGTGCTACCCGCGGGGTCGTAGTTGCCCTCGGGGCCCTGGGTGTTTGCCATGGCCCTGGACCCTAGCGAATTCGTGGGGGCTGCCCAAGTGCGGGGTCCCCTTGGCACTGGCTGCCTTGGTCACCCCGACGCTACCCACCCTGGGGGCTCCGGCCCCAGACCCCTGTATCGGCCTGACGGCCTCGTCTTCAAAGGCTGGACGGGCCGACAGGTCCCCTTTGCCAAGTTTTTAGGGCCTGTGGCCCGGCTTTCATTTGCCTGTGGCAACCAACTTGTTTATGGTTGCCCGGAGCAACGAATACGGAGGGGCGATGGCCGAGCAGGCGCAGTACGAGGAGCTGGCTCGTCAGCTCAGTGCCGTCGGTGCCGTGAAGAGGGAGATGGCGCGGATCCTGCCGCCCGAGTGCCCGGCGGGTTCGGCCGCCGTCCTGACGCTGCTGGGCCGCCACGGCGCCATGCGGATGAGCAGGCTCGCCGAGCTGCTCGCCGTGGACATGTCGGTGACCAGCCGCCATGTCGCGCATGTAGCCGACCGGGGCTGGATCGAACGGTCCCCCGACCCGGCCGACAAGCGCTCACGCATCGTGCGGCTCACCGTCGCGGGTCAGAAGCAGCTCGACGAGCTGTCCCGGCGCACCTCGCGGCTGCTGGCCGCCCGGCTGAGCGACTGGTCCGACCAGGAGGTCGGGCTGCTCATCGCGCTCATGGGCCGGCTGCGGGAGAGCTTCGGCGACTGCCGCTCCACGCAGCGGACCGCGCACCCGCATCCGTATGCGACAGACGTAACAGAACTGACCACCCGTACACCCGCGTAACTACGTAAGAAAAGGAAGCCCATGGCAACGACCACACCAACCGGTGTGCGGGGCTCTCACGCCAAGCACGGAGGCGCCGCGGACGGCACTCCGATGACGCACCGGCAGATCATGGAGGCGCTCTCCGGGCTGCTGCTCGGCATGTTCGTCGCGATCCTGTCGTCGACGATCGTCACCAACGCCCTGCCCGAGATCATCGGCGACCTCGGCGGCGGCCAGTCCGCCTACACCTGGGTGGTCACGGCCGCGCTGCTCTCCATGACCGCGGCCACGCCCCTGTGGGGAAAGCTCTCCGACCTGTACAGCAAGAAGGCGCTCGTACAGCTAGCCCTGATCATCTACGTCCTGGGATCGGCCGCCGCCGGCCTGTCGCAGAACCCCGAGATGTTGATCGCCTGCCGTGTCGTCCAGGGCATAGGCGTCGGCGGTCTGTCCGCCCTCGCGCAGATCGTGATGGCCGCGATGATCTCCCCGCGCGAGCGCGGGCGCTACTCCGGCTACCTCGGCGCGACGTTCGCCGTCGCGACCGTCGGCGGCCCGCTGCTCGGCGGAGTCATCACGGACACCTCATGGCTCGGCTGGCGCTGGTGCTTCTACGTCGGTGTGCCCTTCGCGGTCATCGCGCTGATCGTGCTGCAGAAGACCCTGCACCTGCCCGTCGTGAAGCGGGACGTGAAGGTCGACTGGGGCGGCGCGTTCTTCATCTCCGCCGCCGTCTCGCTGCTGCTCCTGTGGGTCACCTTCGCCGGTGACAAGTACGACTGGATCTCGTGGCAGACGTACGCGATGGTCGGCGGCGCGGTCGTCCTCGGGCTGCTGTTCATCCTGGTCGAGTCCAAGGCGAGCGAGCCGATCATCCCGCTGCGGCTGTTCCGCAACCGCACCATCACCCTGTCCTCCCTCGCGTCGCTCTTCGTGGGTGTCGCGATGTTCACCGGCACGGTGTTCTTCAGCCAGTACTTCCAGCTGGCCCGGGACAAGTCCCCGACGATGTCGGGTGTCATGACGATCCCGATGATCGGCGGCCTGTTCATCTCCTCCACGGTCTCCGGCCAGGTCATCACCAAGACGGGCCGGTGGAAGTACTGGCTGGTCGCCGGTGGCCTGCTGATCACCGCGGGCCTCGGACTGCTCGGCACCATCCGCTACGACACGACGTACTGGCACATCGCGATCTTCATGGCGCTGCTGGGTCTCGGCATCGGCATGATGATGCAGAACCTGGTGCTGTCCACGCAGAACCAGGTGGCGCCCTCCGAGCTGGGCGCGGCCAGCTCCACCGTCACCTTCTTCCGTTCCCTCGGCGGTGCGATCGGTGTCTCCGCGCTCGGCGCGGTGATGGCCAACCGGATCACCGACTACGTCAAGGACGGCCTGACCGACCTCGGCCCGAAGTACGCCTCCTTGGCGTCCGGTTCGAGCTCCAGCTCCAGCATCCCCGACATGGACAAGCTTCCCGCGCCGCTGCGCACCGTGATGGAGAGCGCGTACGGCCACGGCATCGCGGACGTCTTCCTGATCGCCGCGGGCATGGCGCTGGTCGCCTTCCTCATCGTGCTGTTCATCAAGGAGGTCCCGCTGCGGACGTCGGGCGCGCTGGCACAGGCGGCGGAGGCGAACGCGGAAGCGAAGGCGGAGGCCCCGGCCGCCGAGCCGGTCACGGAGAAGGTCCCGAGCTGGGCCGCCGTCTCGGAGACCGAGGCGGGCCCCGCGGGAACCCAGCGGCTCGCCGCCGTCGCCACCGCGACGAGGGAGAGCGCCCCCGTGCCCCCGTCCGGCGGGATCCCGGTACGCGGTCATGTCCGCGGCGCCGAGAGCGCGCCGGTGCCGCAGGCCGCGGTCACGCTGATCTCGCTCGCGGGACGGCAGCTCGGCCGCTCGGTCGCGCAGGCCGACGGCTCGTACGCGGTGGACGCGCCCGGCGTCGGGTCGTACGTCCTGATCGCCTCCGCCGACGGCTTCCAGCCGCAGGCCTCGACGGTCCTCGTGAACGACGAACCGGTCGCCTACGACATCCTGCTGAGCGGCACGAGCGGGCTGAGCGGTGCCGTCCGGGCCGCCGAGGGCGGCACGCCGGTCAAGGACGCCATGGTCATCGTGACCGACGTTCGCGGTGATGTGCTCGCCACCGGAACCACCGGTGAGCAGGGCGAGTTCGGCTTCGCCGAGCTGGTGCCGGGTGTGGTGACGGTCGCGGTGAACGCCGCGGGTCACCGGCCGAAGGCCCTGCCCGTCGAGGTCGGCGGCACCGGAGTCACCCGGATCGAGGTCGAACTCGACTCGGGCGCCCAGCTCCAGGGTGTCGTACGGGCACCGCACGGCGCCCTCGCGGACGCCCGGGTGACGCTGGTGGACGCGGCCGGCAACGTGGTCGGCACGGCCAGGACCGGTGAGGACGGCGCGTACGCCTTCACCGATCTGGACGGCGGCGAGTACACGGTCATCGCGACGGGTTACCCCCCGGTGGCGACGGCACTGACGGTCTCCGGCCGAGGCGTCGACGACCACGACATCGAACTCGCCCACCCCGGCGAGTAGTTCGAACCCCGGCCCGTGGGGACGCGCGCACTCTGAGCGGAGGTGCGCCCCCCACGGGCCGGTTTCATTTGCTGCATCGCAAGGAGTTACTGCACATGGGACTGACCGCGAAGATCCGTACGCGGGACGGATGGGCCGTGTCGCACGCGGTCGTCACGGTGACCGACATGACGGGCGCCCAGGTCCTGCGGGCCGAGGCGGACCCCGAGGGAGCCGTGCGCGACACGACCTCCCTCGCACCCGGCGCGTACACCGTGATCGTCACCGCGGTCGGATACGCGCCCGCCGCGGCCGGCGCGATCGTCACGGCGAGCGGCCGGGCCGAGATCGGCACCGTGACCCTCGCCCGCCAGGGCGGCAGCGAACTGCCCCCGCCCGGCCCCTGGACCATCGACCCGGCCCACTCCTCCGTGGGCGCGGTGGCCCAGCACCTGGGCATCTCCAGCGTGCACGGCCGCTTCACCGACTTCTCCGGCGCCATCGAGATCGCCCCTGACGACGTGACCAAGTCGCGCGTGGAGGCGGTCATCCAGTCGGCCTCCATCGACACGGGCAACGGGATGCGCGACGGCCACCTGAAGTCGCCGGACTTCCTGGACGTCGAGACGTACCCCCAGATCACCTACCGCTCGACGGGCCTGACCTCCGCCGGCTCCGACCGCTGGACGGTGCACGGCGAACTGACCATGCACGGCGTCGTACGCCCGGTCGACCTGAACCTCGCCTACCTCGGCACCGGCGCCGACCCCTGGGGCGGCACCCGCGCCGCGTTCCGGGCCACGGCCGAACTGCACCGCGAGGACTTCGCCATGAACTACAACCAGGTCGTCCAGGCCGGCATCTCGGCCATCGGCACGACCCTGAGGGTGGAGCTGGACATCCAGGCGGTGCAGGGAGAATCACTGCCCTCTGCCTGAGCCGGTCGTCCGGGCCACCAGATCCCCGCACAGATCACGGAGTTTGACGTTCGAGTCCTGGGAGGCGCGGCGCAGCACGGCGAGCGCCGTCTGCGCGGTGCAGCGCTCCTGGGCCATGAGGATGCCGATCGCCTGGTCGATCACGCTGCGGGAGAGCAGCGCGGTGCGCACGTCGTCCGGGCCGGCCCGCTCGCGCTCGATGCGCAGGGCGGCGTTGATGGCGGTCGAGGCGCTCTCCGCGAAGGCCCGGGCGATCTCGCGGCGCCCGCGGAAGGCGTCCTCCTCGACGGCGTAGAGATTGAGGGCGGCATCGGTCTCCCCGTCGACCGCGAGCGGAACGGCGAGCACCGAACGCACCCCCAGGGAACGCGCGTACTCGACATACGAGGGCCAGCGGGTCTCCTCGGACAGAACGGGAACGTGCTGCTCCTCATCCTCCCGCGCCGCCTGCACACACGGCCCGTCCCCGTTCTCGTACTGCCGCAGATCCAGCCCGCTCGGCAGCCCGTCGCTGCCCGCCAGGGTCAGCAGCCGCCCGTCGCGCCGCACGGTGACGCTGCTGGCCACGGCTCCCTCCACGGCACTCACCGCCCGCTCGGTGATGTCCCGCAGCAGCGTGTCCACCCCGTCGCTGCGCGCAAGCGCCTGATGCAAAGTGCTGGATTCCGCGGCCTCGGCACGATCGACGGACGGACTCATACAGACCGGATATCCCTTTCCGTCCCCCTCATGCGCCCGCGCGGGTGTCCACAATGCGCCGGGACAGGTCGCGCAGCTTGATGTTCTCCCGCTGCGAGGTCCGTACGAGGCTGTCGAAGGCACCGGCCGCGTCGATGTCGAGGCGCTCCATGAGGATGCCCGTGGCCTGCCCGATCAGGTCCCGGGTGCGCATGGCCTCGGTGAGCTGTTCGCGTACGGTCGCCGACTCCAGCGCGATGCTGACATGCGCGGTGAACAGCCGGCCGATCCGGGTGGCCGTGTCGTCGAAGGCGCGCGGCTCGCGGGCGTAAGCCGTCAGCACGGTCAGCCGACGCCGGTCGGCGCGCAGCCGCAGCGAGAGCACCGAGCGCAGTCCGAGGCTGGAGAGCGCGAGATCGCCTTCCCCCTCACCGGACGCGCTGTCCTCGATACGGGCGACGGGTGCGCTCCACAGCCGATTCCAGTACGGGTGGTGCTCACGGCCCGCGTTCAGCGTGTCCGCGGAGCGAACGACCTCGTCGGTCCAGACGAGGGTCTGGCGGCGCTCCGTGCGCTCGAGCACCGAGATCCCGGCGTGCTCGGCGCCGGGCAGCAGATGCACGGCAAGCCGGACGGCGGTACGCAGGGTCCCGTGGGGACTGGACGTGGCGTGCAGCTGCTCAGCGGCGACCGTCAAGGCCTCGGCCAGCTCAAACCCCTTGGCAAAACGGGGCAATTCAGAAAACTCGGACGCAGCCACCACGAACCTCTTCGGCATGCACGGCCAAACGGCCATGCGCAGGAGAGCTCCGCAGCACATTCCCGACTGCGAGCACAGGACGAACAGCACTTTAGCTGCTCCGATGGGGTGAGGTGCCGCCCACCGGCAGAGGTCACACGCGTCACAACCGCTCGCGTCCTAGGCTGGCCGTATGGCACCCAACATCGCGACAAACACCTCCGTCTCCCTCGACGAGTTGCTGGACTTCGTACGCCCCCGGCACCGCGCCATCTTCCTCACCCGCCGTGCCGACGGCAGCCCCCAGGGCTCCCCGCTCGCCTGCGGCGTCGACGACGCGGGCCGCATCGTCGTCTCCACCTATCCCGAGCGCGCCAAGACCCGCAACGCCAAGCGGGACGACCGCGTCAGCCTCATCGTCCTGAGCGACGAGTGGAACGGCCCCTGGGTCCAGATCGACGGCACCGCCGAGGTCATCGACTCCCCCGACTCCGTCGAGCCCCTCGTCGAGTACTACCGCAACATCGCCGGCGAACACCCCGACTGGGACGAGTACCGCGAGGCGATGCTCAAACAGGGCAAGTCGATCATCCGGGTCACCCCCCAGCACTGGGGACCCGTGGCAACAGGCGGCTTCCCGGCGCGCCTGGCACCGTAGGACTCACGGCACCCGGCACGTGATCCGAGGCAGATGGGTGCGCAACCCGGCGTGAGCGGGGGGACCCCCATCGCCCCAGCGGCTCGATTGCCCACAGCTACGCGGCCCGCACCCGCCCCCCGGGCGGAAGGGGCCGTGTCGGTACATCGAATGCCCGCATCCGGACGGATCCAAAGAAGACAGCACTTCCCGGCCCACAGCCGATCCGTCCGGATGCGGGCGGATGTACCGGCGCGGCCCCGACCCCCCACCGGACCATGGGCGAACCGGCGCTCAGGTTCCCAGCCCACAGCCGATCCCTCCGGAAGCGGGCGGATGTACCGACGCGGCCCCGACCCCCCACCGGACCATGGGCGAACCGGCGCTCAGGTTCCCAGCCCACAGCCGATCCCTCCGGAAGCGGGCGGATGTACCGACGCGGCCCCGACCCCCCACCGGACCGTGGGCGAACCGGCGCTCAGCCCCGCGCAACCATCGCCTCGATCCCCGCGATCAGCATCTCCAGCGCAAACCCGAAGTCCCGCTCCCGCATCTCCTCCACCGTGTCCCCACCCCGAGCCTCCATCAAATCGGCGGCACTCTCGAAGTTCGCCGCGAACTGCGGCTGTTCGCCGATCGTGCTCATGGCCTGACGGAAGTACTCGTCCTGGGTCACACCGGCCGAAGCGCACCGCTGCACAAAGTGCCCCTCGATCGTGCCGAACCCGTACACGAACTGGAACACCGCCGACAGCGCCCCCATCTGCCCGTGCGGCGGCAGCCCGGTACTCCGGATCACCTGCTGCACCCGCAGCGAGAACGCCATGGAGTGCGGCCCGATATTCAGAAAGTTCCCGATCAGCGGGGAAACCCACGGATGCCGCACCAGCAGCGCCCGGTACCCACCGGCAAGCGCCCGCAACTGCTCCCGCCAGCCCTCACCCGACCCCACGTCCGACTCCACGTCCGACCCCGCATCCGGACCCGCATCCGGCAGCTCCAGCTCACCGAACACCGCGTCGAGAGCCAGCTCCAGCAGATCGTCCTTGGTGTCGACGTACCAGTACACGGACATCGCCGTGACGTTCAGCTCCGCCGCCAGCCGGCGCATGGAGAACTTCGCCAGCCCCTCCGCGTCCAGCAGCCGCACCGTGACCTCGGTGATCCGCCCCCGGTCGAGCCCCGACGGCTGGCCGCCCCCACGGGCCGCCCCGCCACGGGGAGCCTTGCCCTCCAGCCAGACACTGGTCCGCGCCGGACGCTTGGCCCGGTCGGCTGCCCTCGCCATGGCCCACCTTCCTCGGAACTCGAACCACGGGGCCGGGCCGGAACTCCCCGGTCCACCCTCCTGATGATGCTAAGCGGGCGCTCCGCGGAAACCGCCACCACGGCGCCCCCGCACCCGCACCCCCTACGCCGAAACCGAAACCGCCACCGCCACCGCCACCGCCACCGCCACCGCCACCGCGGAGTCTGCCCTCTCCGCCTGCCACAGCAACGCCGCCGCCAGCAGTCCACCAAGAAGTACGGCGACCGCACCCACCAGCCGGCTGGTCTCCACACCGGCCGAGAACGCGTCCGAAATCCGCCCCCGCCCCTCCACAGAGCGCGGCCGGAAGCGAGGTCGCCGCGACCGGAATCGACGCGGCGAACCGCGCGTTGCCGAGCACGATCGACACCGCCGTGCCGAGCCGCGCCGTCCACTTCGCTCAGAGCCCGGAGAAGTTCAGCGCCACGACCGACAGCGCGAGCGGCGCCGTAACCAGCCTGGCCTCCAACGGGCCGTATCCCAGGACGTACTGGAGATGCTGAGTCAGCAGAAACAGCGCACCGCCCATCCGGAACGTGATGAGAACGGCTCCCGCGACGGCTCCCGTGAAGACCAGCCAGCGCTGGGGATGGAGGTCGACACGCTCTACACCGTAGAACGGTGCCCCTACGCCGTACAACGCACAAAGTCCCCGTGCGCCGCGCAACGCACCCCGGCGACAAACGAAAGTGGCGGTGGCCCGGAGTGTGAGCGGCCGGGCCCCCCCCCCGGGACGACCGGACG
>NZ_JBEZKJ010000073.1:0-42177 GCF_040651675.1 Streptomyces sp. NPDC048415
ACCACGGACACGGCCTCGGCGCCGGGGGGGGGGGGGGGCGCGCCGGCGGCCCGGCCGGGGCGGGAGGACTGCCAGAAGTCGGGGCTGGGGAAGTAGGCGTCGTGCGGGAGGGCGGGGTTGAAGACGATGTGCGGTATGCGTCCGTCGGCCCACTGCCCGCCCAGCAGGGACTCGAGTTCCTGCTGGGCACGGCGCACCGAGAGATGGCGCAGCCCGATGGCGATGAAGGCTGAGTCCCAGCTCCATTGATGGGGGTAGAGGGTGCGGGAGGGAACGGTGGAGGTGCCGGTCCAGTTGTCGATGAGGACCCGCGCCGCACCGCGCCGCAGTGTCAGGGCTGCGGTCGCGGTGGACGCGGGCCGGTCCAGGAGGGAACTCACGCGCGGGACCTCTGAAGGAAGGCGGGGATGGAGCGGATGGCTTCGATGGGATCGCCGGTGAGACGGCATTCCACGGCGAGGTATCCGTCGTAGCCGATCGCGTGCAGGGCACCGAGCCAGGCGGGCCAGTCGAGGTGTCCGGCTCCGGGCTGGAAGCGGTTGGAGTCGGAGACCTGGGCGTGGCCGATGAGGTCGGCGTGGGCGAGTATCGCGGCGGCCGGGTCGCTCTCCTCGATGTTCATGTGGTAGCTGTCGATGCCGATCCTGATCGAGTCGAGTCCGATCTGGTGGATCAGCTCGGCAGCCTGCTCGAGCCGGTTGACCATGTGGTCCTCGTACCGGTTGAGCGGCTCCAGGAAGAGCGTGACGCCCTCCGTGCGTGCGTGCTCGCCCAGTTCGGACAGCCCGGCAAGCAGGACTTCGCGGTCCTCCTCCTCGGTTCGCGGCGGCTCGAAGGGCGGAAGACGGCGCGAGAACATCCCGTAGGAGGCCGGGGTCTGGGCGCCCAGGCCGCCGATCTCGGCGATGACGGTGAGTTGTGACTTCATCTGCGCGATGGCGTCGCGGCGCAGGTCGGCGTCGAAGGCGCCCAGGAAGTGCAGCATGTCGACGCAGACCGTGGGCATGACCACACCGTCCTTGCGGGCCTGCTTCAACTCCTCGAGGCGCGAGGCGAAGTGCAAGTCGCCCTTGCCGCGCAGCTCGATGGCGTCGTAGCCGGCCTGCTGGGCGAAGTCCCACTTGGCCTGCAGGGTGTTTCCGGGCAGGAGTTGCTCCTGAACGGCGGTGTTGAGCATGAGGGGGCCTTTCAGAATTCCAGGACGACCTGCAGCGCCTCGGCGGGGCGCTCGTCGAGCAGCACGTAGGCGTCGGCCGCGTCGGCGGCCGGGATGACATGGCTGACCAGGGCGGTGACGTCTACCTGCTCTTCGGCGACCAGCCGCAGGAACGTCTGCTGGAGGCGTTCGACGCTCCAGCGGCCCGACAGTTGCGGGGGAACGCCGCCGATCTGGGAGCAGATGAGCTGCACGCGGTTGTGGTGGAACTCGTCCCCCAGGCGCAAGCCGATGCCGTCGCCCTGGTAGAAGCCGGAGGCCACCACGCGGCCGGCGACGGCGACCGAGCGCAGGGCCTCATGGAGAGCTGGGTAGGCACCGCTGATCTCGATGGCGAGGTCGGCGCCGCGTCCGGCGGTGGCCTCGCGGATGCGTTCGGCCACCGCGTCCGTGCGGGCGTTGAGCGTGTGATGTGCGCCATACTGCTTGGCGGTCTCCAGGCGGCCGTCCAGCGCGTCGACGGCGGTGACGCGGGCGCCGTTGAGCTGCGCGAGCCGTGTGGTGAGCAGGCCGATGACACCCTGGCCGAACACGGCGACGTCCTCGCCGAGATGGATGTCGCCGGCCAGCACGGCGTTGTAGGCGATGGCGCCCACCCGGGCGAAGGCGCCGGCCAGGGGCTCGAGCCCGGTCGGCAGGGTGTGGCCGATCATGCGCTCGGCCGGAACGATGCCCTCGCTGCGGTGTCCCCAGATGCCCCACACCAGGTCGCCGGGGAGCGGCAGCCCCGGGGCGTCGGCCAGGTCCGGCGAGACCTCCACGACTTCGCCGACCTCGGAGTAGCCCCAGCCGGCCACGGGATACTGGATGCCGGCGGCACCCTCCCTGAAGAGCCGGGCGTCGGAATCCCAGGTGCGCGTCAGGTAGGGGTTGGTGCCGCGGTAGGCGGTGAGCTCGGTGCCCGCCGAGATGCCCGAGTAGCGGGTGCGGACTCGCAAGTGACCTGGGGGCAGTTCGGCTCGGACGTGCTCGGCGACCTCCACCTGGCGAGGGCCGGTGAATTGAACGACGCGTTCCACGGATGGCTCCGGAAGGGGTGCGGTGGTGAGTTGCGTCGACAATAACCCGAACTTATGTCTTGTCAACAAGCAAAACTAATGCTGAGATGCGTGCTCAGTAGTCGTAAGTCGGAGCAAGGACACGCAATGCGCACTATGACCCTACGGTCGAGGATGACCGTGGTCGGCGTCACAGCAGCCCTGGGAGTAGGGCTGCTCACGGGCTGTTCCAGCAGCACCGGACCCGGCAAACCGGACCGCGAGATAACGGTCTGGTCACAGGAGAACCTCCCTGATCGCGTCGCGGCGACGCAGAAGGCGATCGACGGGTTCGAGAAGAAGACCGGGATCAAGGTCCATCTCGTCGGAGTCGACGAGGGCCAGATGCCCCAACTGATCATGTCGGCCGCGGCGGCCGGCAAGCTCCCCGATGTCATCGGCGCGGCCCCGATGGGTCAGGTCTGGCAGATGTACACCAACGGCCTGCTCAACACGGACATCCCGAAGAAGATCATCGGCGAGCTGGGGCGCGGCACCTTCAACCCCAACGCGCTCGACCTGACCTCCGACGGGAAGACCAGTCTCGGTGTCCCTTCCGACGCCTGGCTCCAGCTGTTGGTCTACCGCAAGGACCAGTTCGACCAGAAGCACCTGGCGGCCCCTGACACCTACGAGCGGGCCGTGACCGCCGCCAAGGCGCTCACCGCCAAGGGCCACGACGGCATCTCGGCGGCCACCGACCCGGGCGACGCCTTCACCTCGCAGAGCTTCGAGAGCCTCGCCCTGGCCAACAACTGCCAGCTCGTCGACGACCACCACGACGTCGCCCTCAAATCCCCCCAGTGCCAGACGGCCTTCCGCACCTACGACCAGCTCGCCCGCGCCTACGGCGCCCCGGGCACCCAGACCGTGGACTCCACCCGCGCGAACTACTTCGCCGGCCAGTCCTCCATGATCATCTGGTCGTCGTTCCTGCTGGACGAACTCGCCGGCCTGCGCAAGGACGCCCTGCCCAGCTGCCCCGAGTGCAAGAAGGATCCGCAGTACCTGTCCCGCAACAGCGGCATCGTCACCGCGCTGCAGGGCCCGGACAGCACCCAGGCCGCCCAGTTCGGCGAGATCACCTCATGGGTGACCACCAAGACGGCCGAGACGGCTGCCTCCCGCAAGTTCATCGAGTACATGATGGGCCCCGGCTACGAGCCCTGGTTCGGCATGGCACCCGAAGGCAAGATCCCCGTGCGCCACGGCACGGCCGCCCAGCCCGACCTCTACCTCGACGCCTGGCGCCACAGCGACATCGGCGTCGACACCAAGAAGCCCTTCGACCAGGTGTATCCCGCGAGTCTGCTCAACCAACTCGCCAACGGCGTCAGCAACATGCGTCGCTGGGGCATCACGCAGGGCGAAGGAGCCCTCGTCGGCGCCACCAACGGTGAACTTCCTGTGCCGAAGGCCATTGGCGCCATGACGAGCGGACAGATCTCCCCCTCCGAGGCCGCACACGAAGCCGATGACGACGTCGCCGCCCTGAAGAAGTCCCTGCAGTAGCCGCCCGCATGCACGTCACAAAGGTCTCTCCATGACAACAGCCCCCGTCGGCGCACCGCAGCGCCGGGACACCAGCCCCCGGTCGACAGACCGGCCCGCCACACGCCGGCGCCGCCCGCTGACCGCCAGCCGCCGCGCCAACCGCGCCGGCCTCGCCTTCGTCACCCCCACCTTCATCGTGGTCCTCGTGGTGGTGATCCTGCCCATCCTGTGGACCGTGCTCCTGGCGTTCCAGCACGCCAAGCTGGTCGACATCCAGGGCATGGGCATCTTCGGGAACTGGTCGCTGGACAACTTCACCCAGGTCTTCGACTCCGCCGGATTCTGGTCGAGCCTGGCCACCACCCTGCTGTACACCGCGGGCGCCACCCTGGGCTCCGTCGTCCTCGGCCTCATCGCCGCGCTCGCTCTGCGCAAGCCCTTCCGCGGACGCGGACTGCTGCGCGCGGCGATGCTGCTGCCCTACGTCGCCCCCGTCGTCGCCGTGGCCTTCGTCTGGCAAGTCGCCCTGAGCCCGCAGTACGGCGTGGTCAACAACTGGGGCCACCGCCTGTTCGGATGGGACAACCCCATCGCCTTCCTCTCCACCCGCGAATACGAAGTCCACCTGCTCGGCCTGCACTTCGACATACCGCTGGCCCTGCTGACCGTCATCGCCTTCGAGTGCTGGCGCTACTTCCCCTTCGCGTTCCTGTTCATCCTCGCCCGTCTGCAGGCAGTCCCGCACAACCTGGAGGAGGCCGCCATGGTGGACGGCGCCACCCTCACCCAGCGCTTCCGCCACATCCTGCTGCCCCAGCTGATGCCCGTCATCGCTCTGCTGTGCGTCCTGCGGTTCATCATGACCTTCAACAAGTTCGATGACGTCTACCTCCTGACCGGGGGCGGCGCGGGAACGAACGTCGCCGCCGTCCGGGTCTACGACTTCCTCACCGCCCGCTACGACGTGGGAGCCGCTGCGGCCCAGGCCCTCGTCCTGGCCGCCTCCCTGATGATCCTGCTGGGCTTCTACTTCAAGTTCTTCGGCAACAAGGTCCAGGAGGAATCGTGACCCGCAAGGCCACCCTGACCAGGGCCCAGTTCGAGGACAGACTCTTCGGCGTCCTGCGCTGGTTCGTCATCGCCTTCCTCGCAGTGATCACCGTGCTGCCCTTCTACTACATGCTGCTGCTGTCGGTGAAACCCATCGATGCGCTCCTGCTCGACCCGGGATCTCTGTGGGTCCCGGCCAAGGACTTCACGCTGTCCACCTACCGCGACGTGCTCAAGTCCACCGACGACGGCGGCCAGGGCTTCCTGAAGTTCCTCCTCAACTCCGCGCTGGTGTCGCTCGGCACGGTCGTCCTCACCCTGCTGGCCGCCGTGCCCGGCGCCTACGCCGTCAGCCGCCTGAAGTTCTTCGGCCACCGCCAGGTCAGCGCGCTCTTCCTGGCCGTCTACCTGTTCCCGGCGACCCTGCTGGCCGTTCCGCTGTTCGTCATCTTCGCCAAGTTGGGCCTGTCCTCCAGCCTGGTCGGCCTCGCCATCGTCTACGTCGCCCAGACCGTGCCGGTGTCGATCTACATGCTGAAGAACTACCTCGTCACCATCCCCCAGTCCATCGAGGAAGCGGCGGCGATCGACGGAGCCAGCCGGCTGCAGACCGTCCGCAAGGTGATCCTGCCCCTCGCCCTGCCCTCCCTCATGGCGACCGGCCTCTACGTCTTCATGATCGCCTGGAACGAGTTCCTCTTCGCTCTGCTCTTCCTGGCCGCCGACCCCGGAAAGTGGACCGTCTCCCTGGGCCTGGCACAGCTTTCCAACGGCGTCGAAGTGCCCAAGACCATCCTCATGGCGGGTTCAGTGGTATTGACGATTCCCGTGGTACTTCTGTTCTTCGCCGCCGAGCGCATGCTCACCGAGGGCCTGACCAGCGGCGCCGACAAGAGCTGAGCTGAACCATGGGGGATGTCATGACGACGCCGAGTCAGGTCAGTGCGGGCGAAGTGCTGCAGCTGATCCGCAGCGGCCGCGCCAACACCCGCGCCGACCTGCAACGTGCCACCGGTCTGTCCCGCTCCACCATCGGACAGCGACTGGACCTCCTCAACCGCGCCGGCTGGCTTCGGCACACCACCGGCACCTCCACCGGCGGCCGTCCGTCCCACAGGATCGTCTTCGAACCGAAGCACGCCTCGGTGATCGCCGTCGACCTCGAGACCAGGCACGCCCGTGCCGCCGTACTGGATCTGGCGGGCACCATCCTCACCGAGCACACCGGCCCCCTGCACATCAGCGACGGCCCAGACGAGGTGCTGGACCAACTGGCCGGCTGGTTCCCCGATTTGATCGGAGCCGCCGGTGTGGACCCCACGCAAGTCTGCGGCATCGGGTTGTCGGTGCCCGGCCCCGTCGACTGGGAGACGGGACGGGTCATCGAGCCGCCCATCATGCCCGGCTGGGACCGCTACCCCGTCCGGGAACGCCTGCAGAAGGCCTACGCCGATCACGTGGGCACCAGCATGGAGCAGGGCCCGGTCCCCGTCTTCGTCGACAACGACGCCAACCTCATGGCACTGGCCGAGCACCAGGCCAACCACCGCGACTGCTCGGCCTTCGTCCTCGTCAAGGTCTCCACCGGCATCGGGGCCGGCGTCGTGGTCGGCGGCAACGTCTACCGCGGCGTCGACGGCGGCGCCGGCGACATCGGCCACATCCGCCTGCACGACCGGCCCGACGCCCTGTGCATGTGCGGCTCCCACGGCTGCCTGGCCGCCGTCGCCAGCGGCCGGGCCCTCGCACGGGAGCTGTCCGCTCTCGGTTTCGACACCACCTCCGGTTCCGACGTCAAACGCCTGCTTGCCGAAGGCCACCCCGACGCCGTCCGCCTCGCCCGGGAAGCCGGGCGCCGCGCAGGCGAAGTCCTGGTGACCGCCGTCACGCTGCTCAACCCGGGCGTCCTGATGCTGGCCGGAGACCTCTCCGGGGTGCCGTTCATGACCGGAGTGCGCGAACTGCTCTACCAGCGCGCCATTCCCCGTACGACCGCGAACCTCCAGGTCGTCACCTCCCGGCTCGGCGACCATGCCGGTGTCATCGGAGCCGCTTCCATGGTCGTGGCGTTCCTCTACTCCCCCGACCGCGCCGACGCCCGTCTCAACCGCCTCGCACTGTGACGCCGAGACGCCGCACACCCACAGGAATATCGTGACCACAGAACCTGCCCCCTGGACACACCGACCGGTCGAGGTCGGCCTCGTCGGCGCCGGCCCCTGGGCCCGTGCCATGCACGCCCGCATACTCGCTGCGGGACCCGAAACACGGCTCGCCGCAGTCTGGGCCCGCCGTCCTGAAGCGGCCCAGCAGGCCGCCGCCCCCTACGCGGCCCATGTCGCCGCCGACTTCGACGAACTCCTCGACCACTGCGAAGCCGTGGCTTTCGCCGTCCCGCCCGCCGTCCAGGGCGAGCTGGCACCCCTGGCGGCCAAGAGAGGAAAAGCACTGCTGCTGGAGAAGCCTCTGGGCCCCGACCTGCCCACGGCCCAGCGCGTGGCGGACACCATCGCCGAAACTGGCGTGATCTCTCAGCTCGTCCTCACCAAGCGCTACCATCCGGCCACCCGCGCCTTCCTCGACGCCGCCCGCACCCTCAACATCTCCGGTGCACATTCCTGCTATCTCCACGGCGCCTTCCTCGGCGGCGACTTCGCCACCGGCTGGCGTCTTGAGCACGGCGCGCTGCTCGACCTTGGCCCCCACCTCCTCGACCTCCTGGATGCCGCGATCGGCCCCATCACCGCCATTCGCAGCACGGGGGACCCCCGGCGCTGGATCGAGCTCACCTGCGAACACGCCAACGGTGCCGTGAGCCAGGCTTCCCTGTCCGGTTCCGTCAACCTGCCGCGCCCCATCACCCGCGTCGAACTCTTCGGCCCGGCCCCCTCATTGGCCTACGACACCGCCGCAATCGACCACGAGGAGGGCTGGCCCATCCTGCGCCGCGACTTCGCCACCGCCGTGCGCACCCACACGCCGACCGAACTCGACGCTCAGCGCGGCCTGTATCTGCAATCACTCCTCGAACAGGCCACGCAGCAGTGAACTGACCTGAGGACCCGGCATGTTCCGGGGGCCGGAGGGATGTCGTCCGGCTCGGGCACGGAAGTGGGCGCGAAGATCCGTAGGGCGCGCACGACCGTCCGGCCCCGCGTGTTCGCGGCCTTGATGAGGCGAACCTGCTCCAGGCGAAGCTTTGTCGCCCAGGACGTCGACTCCGGGTACACGGTGAGCCGGCCGGACTCGGGGTCGTAGCCGACGGCGGCGACGTGCCCGGCGAGGTCGGGAGCAATGGCCGCCCACCGATCCAGTGGGGAAGCGCCGGCGGCCGGGAGCTCCCAGGCCCGCTCAGTGACCAGCGCGCCGATCGCCACACCGAGGCCCACCGGCTTGCGCCCGTCCTGCCGCGGTCGGCATGGCCGTGCGCGAAGAGGTGCAGCCTGGCTTCTTTACCCCTTCAGCAGGCGCTGGCGAATCGCCTCCTGCTCGGCACTCCTTGTGGGAATTGGCGCTGGTGTCTGGGCGTGTTGGGTGCGTGAGCGAGGTCGCGCTCGATGCGTTGGCTGGTGTGCAGGACTGCTGGGGCAGCCGACGGCGAGGGCCAGGTCATGAGGAGGTAGACCTCTACTGGTTCGAGGCTCACTGCGTCCGGGAGGGTGCTGCGACCTTGTGCGTGCACGCGGAGCCGGTACCAGCCAGGGCCCGCTGGGCTGAGGGACGCGAGTCCGCCGACAGGGCCCCGCTCTAGTGACTCGACCTGGAGTCGGCCCGTGGGGGCGTGCACACTGACTTCCACGATCTCTTCCCAGGTCTCATCCACTGGTGCGGCCGGTGGGCCGGCCAAAGTGGTTGCGGTTACTCGGATCTCTCCTGTGTGGATGCCCGTGACAATGAGGGCTCCGTGTGACATAGGGGCCGCAAGTCCGTTGGCCCAGTCCGCCGTCTGGACGGGGATCTCTCCGGCGTCGAGCACACCGAACGTGCCTTCAGGGACGTACACGTTGCGTGTGGTGGTCATGGGATTCTCCCGGCTCGTACATCGTCGCTCTAGGGGAAAGCGTGTCACGGTCCCGCAGGCGCGGTGGGCGGTATGCGGACCGCTCCCGGTGTGATGCCGGCTCGTACCAGGTGCGGGTGCCGCCGGGCCTCCGGCGGCACCCGCAAAGATGGTCAGGAGACAGGAGGAGCTGCGGGAGCTGCTCGGCGACGTCAGCATCCTCCGTGACCGCCGCGGCGGCGACAGCCGGCCCCTCCCGCCGAGCCGGCTGCGCGAAAGGTAGGCAGTGCGGACGCCCCCGACGATCGCCTGGGGCGTCCGGCCGTTCAGTGCCCGTTTCTGCAGCTCTGGAGGCCGGGCCGAGCTGAACCCCAGGCCGGACGCGCAGGACGGTGTCTCTCGGGGCGGATGCGGGACGGTGGCAGTGCGTGGACGTCTCACGGTTCCGGGCGGTCCCGGGTCACTGCCCACGACGTGGCCACTCGCCGTGATTGTCTTCCCGCGGGGCTCGGTGCCCGTGCGTCCGCAGCTAAGGATGGGGGAACCAGGCGTTACGGGAGTTCTGATGCGGACGGGTAGTCCTGCATCCTTCGATCGGGGACTGGCATCGCCAAATGCCGTTTCCCCAGAATGGGTTGACTGTCGGGCCAATCCGGTTGGCGCGGCTTGGAGCTGGGGGAACGATGCAGCCTGGAGAACAGCTGTCCACGTCGATCGATGCCACGGTGCCGACCGCCGCGCGCATGTACGACCACTACCTGGGCGGCAAGGACAACTACGCGGCCGACCGGGCG
Organism: Streptomyces sp. NPDC048415; assembly: GCF_040651675.1. NCBI lineage: Bacteria > Bacillati > Actinomycetota > Actinomycetes > Kitasatosporales > Streptomycetaceae > Streptomyces > Streptomyces sp. NPDC048415. The sequence continues at coordinate 9,592 of NZ_JBEZKJ010000073.1, forward strand.
GCCTGCGAGGAGCTGGACAAGGTCGTGCCCAGCACCCGCGCGCTGGCCGTGAACAACCGGCGCTTTTTGCAGCGGGTGGTCAGGACGCTGGCGGCCGAACACGGCATCCGGCAGTTCCTCGACCACGGATCCGGGCTGCCCACCCAGGACAACGTGCACCAGGTGGCGGAGCGGGTCGACCCGTCCTCCCGGGTGGTATACGTCGACAACGACCCGATGGTGCTGGTGCACGGCCGCGCCCTGCTGGAGCAGAACGAGCGCACCGCGGTCATCCACGCCGACCTGCGGCACACCGACGCGATCTTCTCCCACCCCGACACGCAGCGCCTGATCGACTTCTCGCAGCCAGTGGCCGTGCTGTTCAACTCGGTCTTCCACTGCATCCCGGACAGCGACACCGATGGGCCGCTCGCCGTGGCCCGCCGCGTGGCCCAACCGCTGGCCCCCGGCAGCTTCATGGCGATGTGCCAACTAGTCAGCGAGGACGCCGAGGTGCGGGACTTCGTCACCGACTTCATGGATCAGGCGACGCAGGGGCACTGGGGCCGCGTGCGCCAGGAGAAGGACGTCGCGTCGTGGTTCGAGGGCATGGACGTCCTCGAGCCGGGGCTGGTGGAGGTGTCCACCTGGCGACCGGACTCCGAAGTGGCGCCCCGTCAGCTCACCCAGGAGTGGATCGAGTTCGGCGGCGTGGGCCGCCTCCGCTAGACCTGGATTTCGCAGGTGACGTTTTGCTCGAAGTCGCGTAATGGCTGGGGGTTCTCGCCCTCTCTGCTGGTATGAGCAACTCATCGGGTGTGCCTCGTCGTTCGGCTCTGCGTCCGCGGGCCGAGGTGGCGGTGGCGGGTGTGGTGGAGAAGCGTCTGGGGGCGCTTCCGGTGGTCGCGGGTTTCCTGCGACGGTTGGATGTGTCGGGCATTGTCGACCGGGCCTGTCCGGTGGGGCAGGCGGCCCTGGCCACTCATGGCCAGGTCATCGAGACATTGGTCGCCAACCGTCTGACAGTGAGGATTGGTGATGGCGCCGCCCGAGGGTCTGACTCTTCGTCTGACTGACGCTCAGGTTGTCTTTGGCTGGAATCGTCGGCCTGTCGGGCGGTGCCGCTCGGCGCGTGGCCGGTCGGGCTTCTGTGACTTCATAGGAGCCTGGCCAGAGGTCCCATCACTGTCTTGTCCGTCTGCCCGACCGGCTCGTGCCCTCCCGTACGAGGCAGTCGGAAAGGCAGCACGAAACAGCATGACAGACGAGATAGCGGTAATCGGCGGGGTCGACACCCACACCGATCTCCACCAGGTGGCGGTCATCGACGGCATCGGCCGGCACCTCGCGACCGAAGCGTTCGAGACCACCCCGGACGGGTACCAGCGGCTGCTGGACTGGCTGCGCTCGCACGGCGAGATCCTGGCGGTGGGCATGGAGGGCACCGGTGCCTATGGCGCCGAGCTCGCACGCTTCCTGACCACGCACGGCATCACCGTGGTGGAGGTGGACCGGCCCGACCGCAAGGCCAGGCGGGACAACGGCAAGTCCGACCCCGTCGACGCCTACGCCGCCGCGACCGCGGTCCTCTCCGGCCGCGCTACGGGAACCCCGAAGTCCAGGGACGGCGTGGTGGAGGCGATCCGCGTCCTGCGCGTGGTCCGCAAGAGCGCGGTCAAAGCCCGCACCCAGACCATCAACCAGATCCGCACCCTCATCGTCACCGCACCCTCCGAAGTACGTGACAAGCTGCGCGACCTGTCCACCCGTGAGCTGATCGACACCCTCGCGCGCTCCCGGCCCACCGGCGAACTCGCAGGCCCGGTCTGTGCGGCCAGGACGGCACTACGGCGGCTCGCGCGGCGCTACCAAATCCTCAACGAGGAGATCAAGGACGCGGACCGGGAGATCGGGCCGCTCGTCACCAACGCCGCCCCGAAGCTCGTCGCGCTGCCTGGTGTCGGCCCCGAGACCACCGGCCAGCTGCTGACGAGCGCGGGCGACAACCCCAACCGACTCCGATCCGAAGCATCCTTCGCCCACCTCTGCGGAGCCGCCCCAGTCCCCGCCAGTTCCGGCCGCACCAACCGCCACCGACTCAACCGAGGCGGCGACCGCGCGGCCAACAACGCCCTGCACACCATCGTGCTGGTCCGCATGCGGCACGACGAGCGCACCCAGGAATACGTCGCCCGACGCACCGCCGAAGGCATGGCCAAAAAGGACATCGTCCGATGCCTGAAACGCATCGTCGCCCGACAGATCTACCGCCACCTACCCCACGTGACCCACACCACCAAACCGCTCCCACAGACCGCTTGACGATCTATAGGAGCTTCCAGCCCTCTTCCGCTGCAGCACGTGGCCCACTGGGCGCGGGACTGGGCGGTTGAGGAGGTGTTCGGGCTGTCGGCGGGCCTCCTCAACGACGACCGGCTCGCCCGCGCGCTGGACGCGATCGCCCCGGAACTGGAGGGGATCGTGGGCTCGGTCGGGGCCCGGCCCATCGACGTGTTCGGCCTCGATGTCGCCCGCTTGCACTGGGACATGACGTCAATGTCCCTGCACGGCGCCTACGAGGAGACCGAGGAGGGCTTCCCCGCCCCGGCCTACGGCCATCCCAAGGACCGGCGCACGGATCTGAAGCAGATCCAGGCCGGGCTGGCTGTCACCTCCGACGGCGGTGTGCCCGTCTTCCACCGCGCCTACGACGGCGGGGCGGCCGAGGTCTCCCAGGTCACCGCCGCGATGACGAGCCTGTCCGCGATGGCAGGTGAGCGGGACTTCCTGCTGGTCGGGGAGTCCAAGCTGATCTCCTTCAACAACGTCGGCGCGATGACCGACGCGGGGGTGGGCTTCGTCGCACCGCTGGCCGCGGCCCGTGTCCCACAGGGTCTGTTCGCCTCCCTCGACCCCAACGCGGCCCGCCCGGTGGAGTACGCCGCCCAGCGCGATGCCGACAAACCCGCAGACCAGCGATGTTCCTACCGGGTACTGGAGGACACCATGGAGCTGGCCGGGCCCCGCCAGCGCGACCGGGTCCACCACCTGCGCCGGATCCTGGTGCACTCCAGCGCCAACGCGACGGCCGCCGCGAACGCCCGCGCCCTGAAACTGAAGCGCACCGCCGAGGAACTGGACAAGCTGACCCGGACCGCCGGCACCCGCTACTACCCCGACGCCGACGCGGTCACCCGAAAGATCGCCCAGATCACCAGGAAGCGGAAGGTCACCGCCTACCTCCGCACCGAGGTCACCACCGATGCCGATACCCGCAAACCCTCCCTGGCCTGGCACTTCGACCAGCAGGCCATCGACGCGGAAGCAGCCACCGACGGCTGGTACGCACTGCTGAGCAACCTCGGCCCCGACGAGGCCGACGCGGCCGGGATCCTCATCCGCTACAAAGGCCAGCCCACCGTCGAGCGCCGCTACGGCGAGTTCAAGGGCCCCCTCGCCGTGACCCCGATGTTCCTGCACCACAACCGGCGCATCGCCACGCTGATCACCGTGATCTGCCTGGCCCTGCTGATCTTCTGCCTGATCGAACGGGAAGTACGCCGGGCCCTGCTCCCCGCCACCGGACTCGTCGGCTTCTACGCCTTCGACAACCGGACCGTCCGGCCCACCGGACGCCTGATCCTCCACGCGCTCAGCCGCATCCGCTACCTGCCCGCCCACAACGGCGCACCACCCAGAATCCTCATCCCCGACCAGATCCAGGTCCGCCTGCTCGAACTCCTCAAGATCGATCCAGCCCAACCCCGCTGGACGACGGAGTGATTCCCCACCTGCGAAATCCAGGGCTAGGCCGACGAGGACACCCCGGACGACCCGGACGCCGTGAGCGCCGAGGACGCGTCCTGACCTGCTGCCCGGGCCGGACCTGACCGGTCCGGCCCGGGCCCCCTCCCCCTTCCCTCTCTGCGCGCCGCCCGCCCGGAAGGCCTCGCCATGCTCCGCTCCGAACTCCGCCTCAGCGCCTCTTTGTTCGTCGCCCAGGCCGCCGTCAGCACCACACCGGCCTGATCGCCCGGGCGGGTCTCGCCATGCCGGCCGCGCCCTTCGGCTCCCCCGCCTGGCAGCTGCCCGCCCTGGTCTCCTGCCTTCGCCGCCTCCACCAGGACAAGGAGGACCCCTCCCCCGGGTTGTGGCGCGCGCACACCGAGCGCCAGACCGGCCCAGTGCCCCGGCCGCACATCCGCTACCAGGCTGACGGCCTGCACGATGCGATGCGGTGTGCGTGCTCGACATCCAGCTCGGCCCACGCGCCGAGGACACCGGCTGGCCTCCGCCGACCTCGCAGTCATCGAGCAGGAGGAAGGCGCCTGCCCCTTCGGACGCGTCACCCGCCGCCACGGCGTGGAAGCGATCGCCGCGTACACCGCCGAGGAGCTGACCGCCGAGCACGCCCGGCTCATGGACCGCGCCCGCCAGCACCAGGACACCTCCTTCGTGCGACTCGCCGAACTGGCCCAGCGCGCCGCCGACTTGGCCGACAAGGTCCGCGCCGCCGCGCACACCGATGCCGTCCACGTCCAGGCCGACCGCGCCCGGGCCCGCATCACCCGCTGACCGCCCCGCTCACCCCCGCGCCGACTGCCGCCGTTGGAGGCCTGCGCCATGTACGAGTTCGAGCCCGCCTCTCCGACCTACGCCATCTCTGACCGTCGTCGATCACCACTTGCGCGGCCGTGACCAGACCCGCGTCGACCTGCCCGGCGGCTACCGGCTGACCCTGCGAACCCGCGAGCTGCACGGCACGCTTGAGGCCGCCCTGGCCGCGCCGTCGCCCACCGGCCCCGCCCGGATCTGCACCGCCCGCGTCAGCGTGCACACCCCGACGCCCGTCACATCGCGCATTCTCGACATGGTCACCCGCTACGCTCCGGCCCTGCCCGACGCCCGTGACGCCCGCCCATGGAGGCCGTTTCCCGCCTGCTCACCACCGGTGCCCCCTTCCAACCGCCCGGCGAGCCGGGGCTGTTCGTCAGGTTCGGGCATGCGGAAGCCTGGCTGGAGGGCAGGCGGCTCAGCGTCACCCTGGGCAGCCCCGGCGGCGGACTCAGCCTGGTCCTGGGTGGCCCGTGGGACGCGCCGTCCACCGCCCGCCTCACCGCCGCCGTCCTGCGCGAGCTGACCGAGGCCGAACAGCTCGCAGGCAAGGTCGCCTCGCTGCTGCAGCCCGGACCGTGGCAGGTCCTGTCCGACCAGTGGCATCCGGACGCCGCCCTCATCCTGCCCGCCACTCGCCCTCCCGACCCGGAAGACCCGCTCGGCCGCCGTATCTCCCGGGCGCTGCGCGAGGTCCAACAAGGCGGGTGATGCTTCCCGCCCAGATCCCCGCGGCCCTGCGTCACCAAGCAGAGGTCAAGGGCCGGCGGATCCTCGATCTGCTGCTGGCCGCGCGCCGCGAACGCCGCCAGGGAACAGCTGAGCCGCGTGCCGTCCTCGGTCCCTGGGACCGCGGAGACCCAGACAGCGCGGCTACCTGACGCCGTCGCCGACCGCACGAGTCACACAGCTCGCTGCGCGCTTCACCCACCGCCGGTCCCTGGGCCGCAGCCCCGGACCGGCCCCCACGAACCCCACATGAGCGCAGTCCCAAGGAGGCTCCTCGTGAACGCCACCGATCCGACCACGCATCCGTCCACCTCCTACGACCACAGCGCCGGTCCGCCTGAACTCAAGGTCTCCGGCGAGATCGGCGGCCGGACCGCTGTCTTCACGCTCCGTCCCAAGTACGCAGACTCCGTCGACCCCGGTCCGCAGCTGGGAGTCGCCGTGCGCGTCGCCACGCACTTCCGTATCCCGCTGACGTTCACCGCCACCTTCAAGCAGGTCGCCGACGAGCGATGGGAGCTGGTCCGCGTCCTTGGCGACCAGGACGACTACCTCGCGTCGGTTTGGGCGGTGCGCCCGCAGGTCGCGGCGGCCGCCGCCACCGTGCTGGAGGAGCAGCGCGCACAGATGAAGCCGCTCCTTGCCGTAGCCCGTGAGCGTCAGGCTGCGTACGCCCTGGCCGAGGTGTACCGGGCGCGAAGCGCAGCTGCCGAGGCTCACCGCCGCAGGACACGGCCGAGGACGAGTTCAGCTTGTTCGCGGTCTGTGAGGAGCGGGCCGCCGTGGTGCTTGGCGAGCTCTCCGGGCGCCCCGGGCCCCTGCCGCACTCCGGTCCCCCGATCGTACGCAGCACCTCGTACGGCCGGGTGCTGCTCCTGTGCCCCGTCGGGCACCTGGTGCAGTCCGTCAAGGCCGAGGACTGAAGCGGCTCGCAGCTCAAGGTTCGGTGCGCCGATCCCGCCTTCACCGTGACGTGCCACGGCCAGACCGGCGAGCCCCTCCCCCACTGAACCGTCTGCCGGTCTCGGGGCGGCAATCCCGGGACCGGCCCGCTCACCAACTCGAAGGACCCCCACGTGAACGCCGAACTCACCGCCCCAGCCCGCCCGATGCCGACTCCGCCGTGGACGCCGAGACCTGCACCTGCACGCCCGCCGTCCGCTACGCCTGTGGCCACTGCTACCACGACCAGTGCCTGGACTGCGGGTTCTGCACCATGGGCAGCTGCGTCTGTCACTGCGACTACGGTCTCGGCGTCCACCCCAGCGACTCGCCGGCCGAGGTGGAAGGTCCGGGGCAAGGAGGGGATCCTCTTCAAGCTGGCGGAGGCCGCGGTCGGAAAGCCGGACGAGGTCGTACGGCGAGCGCTGTATCCGGTGGTCGGGGAGAAGACGCTCAAGGACCTGGTAGCCGAGGCGAAGGCGAACGAGAAGGTCTTCAAGGCGAAGGTCCGCACCACGCTGAGCTCCTCCTACAGCTCGTACTACCGGCAGATGTTGCCGGCCGCTGCTGAACACGCTGGGCTTCAAGTGCAACAACACCGCCTACCAGCCGGTGATGGACGCCATGAAGCTGCTGAAGAAGTACGCCGACGTCGACGGCAGGACCCGCTTCTACGACACCGCCGAGGACGAGCCGCCGATGGACGGCGTGGTGCGCAAGGACTGGCGTGAGGCGGTCGTCGACGACAAGGGCAGGGTCGAGCGCATCCCGTACGAGCTGTGTGTGCTGGTCGCGCTGCGGGATGCGGTGCGCCGCCGGCAGATCTACGTCGAGGGCGCGGCTCGTTGGCGGAATCCGGAGGACGACCTGCCCGGTGATTTTGACGCCACCCGCTCCGTGCACTACGCGGCGATCCGCCAGCCGCTGAACCCGCGCGCGTTCATCGCCGATCTGAAGAAGCGGATGACGGCGGGCCTGGACGGGCTCACTGCCGCGCTGGAGAACTGGAACAGCGCGAACACGGTGCTCCACTACGGCAAGGTCGGCGCCCTGACCGGCCCGGACAAGGAGCACGCCGAGACGTCGATGCTCGCCCTGCACCTGCTCCAGTCCGCGCTCGTGCACGTCAACACCCTGCTGGTGCAGCAGGTCCTGGCCGAGCCAGCGTGGGCGAAGAAGCTCACCGGCGAGGACCGGCGCGGCCTGACCGCCCTGTTCTGGTCCAACGTCAACCCGTACGGAACGTTCCGCCTCGACATGGACAAGCGCCTCGACTGCCGTGCCCCACCCCCGCACTACCCCCTCCGCTCGATCGACCACGGAGCCACGATGAAGGACTTCGCCGACCGCACCGACCCCCGGATGAACGAGGCCGCGTGGCGCGCCCTCGACCTGACGCGCGCCTACGTCGCACGCGACCGCACCGCGATCGTCGAGCACCTCGCGGACCTGGAGGAGGACCAGCTGACGTTCGCCGGAGGCGTGCTCATCACGATGTACAACGACACCCGCGAGGTCCTGCGGAACACCGGGCGCCCGCACAATCCGGCGACCGTGGTGCGCGAGGTCGACGCGGTGGCCCGATTCGCGCCGACCGAACACGAGTTCGCCGTCACCACGGCCGCCCGGCGCAAGGTCTTCGGCCTCGCCACCGCAGACGTCCGTCTCGCTTGACCTCTTGCGCGTCAGTCCGGCAGCCAGTGCAGCTCGTGCGCCAGGGTTTTGGCGACGGCACGGATGCGGCGGTGTAGTGGCGACTGCTCGCGTGGGAGGACCAGGTGGATCGTCAGGCTGGGCGCGCCCCGCAGCGGTCGCCAGGTGAGACCGGCCGGTGCTGCCGTGACCGCGGCTTCTCCGGCCGGGGCGAGGGTGACCCCGTCGCGCAGGTCGCGCTGAGACATGTCGAAAGAGACTGCGGGCGTGTGGAATCGGGGGTGTGGTCGGGTGTCTCGGAACAGTGCGGACAGCTGATCGTGGATCACGGGGTTGGCCGCACGGTCCGGGAGCCGCAGCGGATACGCGGCCGCGTCGGCGATCTCGATCTCCGGGTGTTCGGCCAGCGGATGGTGCTGCGCCAGCTGGACCCCGATGCGCTCACGCCGCAGCAGGAACCGGCGCACGCCACGGCCCGGCTGTTCACCGCGGGTGATCCCGGCATCGATGCGGCCGTCGGCGACCGCGGGGGAGATCTCCGGTGTCGCCATCGGGACCGCGCCGACCTCAAGTCCGCTGTTGCCGCGAATCAGCCTGTCCACCAGGGCCGGTGCCGTCTCGGCCCCGGCGCTGAGGCTGTATCCGATGCGCAGCGTGCCCAGTTCACCGGCCGCCGCGCTCCGGGCGGTGTCCCATGCCCGGTCCAGCGCCGCCAGCGCGGGCGGCGCGGACTCCGCCAAAGCCGCACCGGCCGTGGTCAATACGACGCTACGCGTGTTGCGGACCAGCAGGGCCGTACCGAGTTCCGCCTCCAATCGGCGCATCCGGGCGCTGAGTGCGGGCTGTGCGATACCGATCCGTGCGGCCGCGCGGGTGAAGTTCAACTCCTGCGCCAGCACCAGGAAGTACCGCAGGCTCACCGTATCCGGCGCCACGTGCCCTCCCTGCCGATTGATAACGATCCGTTCTGAGCCTATCCCGTACCGGTCTTTCCCTCGACCGCACATCAAGCCCTAACCTGCGCATATGACGATTCAACTGATCGCAGTACTGGACATCGCACTCACGCACACCGCCGATTTCGAGTCCGCCCTCACGGCTCTCGCGAAGGCCGCGGCCACCGAGCCCGGTGCGCTCGACTATGGATTCTGGCGCGACACGACCCACCCGGGCCCTCCCCGATGTCGTAGCCTTCGTCGGCGACCTCCCGCTGTGGCTGGCCACCGACTCCCACGCGCTCCTCGAAACCACCCCCGTCCTCACCCAGATCCCGATGCTCCGCACCTAGCGAGGTCGGCGGCAGTTCTTAGCAGGAGCTCCCAGGTCACCCGGAGTGTTACGGTCTCGTCTCTGGACGGAGGTCGTCATGCATAAGTTGGTGGTCCTGTATTCCAAGCCCGCCGACCCTGACCACTTCCGCGACTACTACGTGACCAACCACCTTCCACTGGTAATGAATTGGCCCGGCCTGCTTGCGTGGCGCTACAGCTTCGACGTGGCGGCGACCAAGGGAGAAGCGCCGTATTTCGCGGTCTTCGAAGGCGACTTCGCTGACGCCGCCGCCATGGCCGCGGCGCGGGCGTCGCCGCAAGGCCAGCGGGTGGCCGCCGATGTCGCCAACTACGCCACCGGCGGTGCGGTCATCATCCACTATCCGGTGCAGGACGGCACCGGCTGAGGCAGGTCGGGCAGTCTCGGAGCCGGTCCCGGCCAAGGACGTCAGCGTCAAGGCTCCACGGCATCACCGTGGCGCCGGCGACCGTGCACCGCATCCTCATCCGGTGCGGCCTGAACCGGCTGCGAGACATCGACCCGCCCCCCGGCGAGCAGCTGCGCAATGTCGTCCGCTACGAGGACGAGCGCCCAGGCGACCTGGTCCAGGTCGACGTCAAGAAGCTCGAACGCATCCCCGCAGGCGGCGGCTGGCGCATGCACGGCGTCGGCACCGACGAAGCCCGCGCCTCCAAAACGCCTTGGCTTAGCCTGGCGCTATGTAGTGGTCCTCGACCATCTTCCTGAGCACGGGGCACTGCCTGAACCGGGCGGCCTGCGAAGCCCGTACCCGAAGGCCGTCAGTGTGCGCCACCGCCGCGGGGCTGGCCGCCAGGCTGGCAGGTCCGCTGTCGCTGATCTCGTCGAGATGGTCAAGGTCCGCAGCGATACGCAGCATGGTCGCGACGATCTTGATCTCAACCGGAGAGGCGCGCGCTACCTCAGTGGGCTGTGCCCGCTCATGAGCGGGCAGTCCAGCCCTTGATCTCCTCGGCGAGCAGCCGCACGTCCAGCCCGTCACGGGCGATCCGCTCGGCAAGGTCCGCGGCCTCCTTGTGGTTCACCGTCACCACGGCCCCGGACACCGTCAGGTACGAGGCGGCCACGACCGCCCCGAACAGCTCGTTGCCGAACTCCAGCGCCGGGCAGCGGATGAGCTGGTGCATGAGCGCGGCCGCCCGGTGGTGCACTTCGGTGTAGATGGGGGTGTCCATCACCTTGTCGGCGTGCCTGGCCACGGCGGCCTGAAGCGTGCCGAAGTCGGTGACGTCCGGATCGCCGGGAAGGCTGCGGTGCGCGAGGTCGAGCAGCCATGCACGGTCGATGTGCAGGATCACGCGGCCTTCCCGCGCGTCTCGTCCTTGGCGGCCGTGGGGTGGCCGAACCTCTCGGCGAAGTGGTCGCCCCACTCCCCCGCGAAGTGCGCGCCGGCGCTGAGAAACCGGTGCCGCAAGTCGTTGCCCTCGTCGGCAAGCACCGTACGCGCGTAGTCGGGCACGTCCATGCCGGCTGCCGCCGCGCGCCGCTCGATGGTGGCGTACACGTCTTCTTCCACCCGTACATTGATCTGCTTCTTCGCCATGCCTCCAGCGTAGCGGCTCGTACGCGCCGCTACAGCAGAACAGGCATGCGGATCGTGAAGCCTGCCGCCGTCGACTCGGACATGTGACGAGCCCGTGTACCGCATGGCGCGTGAGCGGGTGCGGTGGCCGGTCGTATTGGACCGGGCAAGAGAGATCGTAGTGGGGTACGCCGTTGAAGGTCACGTTTCGGCAGGTGATGTATCGGCTGGTCTCCGAGGGCGTCTTGCCGAGAGCAGACCCTCTGTATACGGCAGCGGCCCGGACCGGAGAGTGCAATGACCAAGCCCCTGAACCCGCAGCGTCGCGTCGTCGGCGACCGTGCCGTGGTCAACCGCGACTGGATCCGCGAGTTCACCGGCGCCGGCGTCGGCACCGCGGCCCGCTGGTACAAGGTGCGCCTCAATCAGCCAAGGAGCACCGCCACCCGGAGAAGGAGCGCATCGAGGGGACCGACTTCTACGACGGGGAGCAGTTCCGCGCCTTCTATACCTGGTTCCAGCAGGACAAGGCCAGTAAGGTCCTCAAGGCCGACCCCGAGCTGTACAAGCTCAACCCCGCGGACATCGTCTCCATCGACAAGGCCGCCGCGCTGCTGAACTTCAGCGGGCCCTCGGTGATCCGCAAGTACCGGCGGGACAACCCCGACTACTTCCCGGACTCCGTCGGCGAGGTCGAGGGGCCCACCGGCCGGATGATCCCCGGCTTCCGTGTCGGCGACCTGCAGGACTTCGACCGGAAGCGCACCGGAGACAAGCTCGGCAAGGCCTGCCGCCGTCCCGGGCCGCAGGACGAGGCGCCCGTCGGCCGGCCCTCGGTCCTCGAGGAGGTTCTCGCGGCGGAGCTGAGCGCCCGTGCCGGCGGTGAGCCGCTCACCGCCACGCAGCTCGCCGAGAAGTACGCCGCCGAGGCGATCGCGCGCGACGGCTACCACCCGGGGCTGGCCGCGGAGCTCAGCGTGCAGTACGGCGGTCCGCAGAGGTCCTGGGAGTACTTCGTCCGCAACCCACTCGAGCACCGCCCCGCGGCCGCGCCGGCCCGCTCGGAGGCCAACCGGCGGGCGGTCATCGCCCTGGCCGACTACGCCGCGGCCGAGGCCGCCCTGGACCGCCTCGACGACGAGCTGGAACACGAACTCGCGGCCAACAGCGAAGGCGCCGGACGCATCCGGCTGCGCCTCGACGTCGGAAGGTCACCGACGGCCCCGCGCAGGCCGTCGGACACCACGTCCTCCTCCTTGGCGTCGACGACTACACCGACCCGCTGCCCGCGCCGTAGCCGACGAAGCCCATGACCCGCGATACACCGCCCGGAAAGCCGGTGCCTCGCTCCCACCCGCTGCGCCGCGCCGCCGCACGGCTCAGACGGGTTCTCCGCCCGTCGCCAGGACGATCGCCGCGCCCCGCGGACCGCCGGATCTGCCGTGGAAGAACTCCTGGGCCGGTACCACGCGCGACCTTTGTCTCGTACGCACAGATGTGCCGAAGGCCGGTCAGAGGCTGGAGAGTCGGTCGGCCAGACTCACCAACTCCCGTACCCGCCCATCCGGTTCACTTACGGGACCACAACCGGCCGGAGGCCCTGAGCCCCTGCCGGGCCATGACTACCGAGGACCCCCGGCTGTGCGGTCCCAGCCGACAGGCTCACGTACCGGTCCGACGCCGACGTACGGACCGGCACCACTGACACATGTTCGCAGGGCACGCGCCCGACGGCGGCCGGTGGCGCCGGCGCTCAAGGCCGCCCAAAGAACCCCGTGCCCCGTCTGGGTCACACGGCTGGGTCAAAACGACGGCAGTCACCGGAACGAGGTAAGAGGATCAAGTCGACGGCGGCGGAGCTGGTGGCCCGGCGGCAGCTGTTCGGCGGCCCTATAGCCGACCGGTCGTATAGTTGCCGTATGGGTAGGACCAGTGACGCCGGAGAGAAGATCCTCGCGGCCGGGCGGTCGCTCTTCGAGGCGCGCGGCTACTCGGCGCTGGGGGTGGCTGAGATCTGCAAGGCGGCCGGAGTGCCGAAGGGAAGCTTCTACTACTTCTTCGAGTCGAAGGAGGCGCTCGCGCTGGCCGTCGTCGACGAGCACTGGGCGGAGCAGCGGCGGGACTGGACGCGCATCCTGAGCGGCGACGCCGAACCGCTGGAGCGGCTGCGGCAGTTGTTCGGGGAGACGGAGGCTGGGCAGCGCGCCGCACAGCAGGGCTGTGGCACCGTCGTCGGCTGTCTGTTCGGCAACCTCAGTTTGGAGATGAGCAACCAGACCGAGGCCGTCCGCACGCGACTGCAGCAGATCTTCGACGCCCAGGTCGAGATGGTCGACGCGGTCGTCACCGAGGCCCTCGGACGCGGGGACGTCACCGTGACGGACACCCGGGAGGCGGCACGGTCCGTCGTCGCCCAGCTGGAGGGCCAGGTGATGTTCGCGAAGCTCTACAACAACACCGGGCGGCTGAACCCTCTTTGGAGGAACTGTCTGGCCCTGCTCGGAGCCCGCGCCGCCTGATCAGCGACCGGCGTCCGTCGGCACGGTCCGCCGCTCCCGGGCCGGCACGGAGCGTCGTACCGCCACCACGTGCTGCGGAAAGCCGATCCGCGTGACGGCGGCGGCCGCGGCGAGGACCACCACGGCGGCCAGGAGCAGGGCCTGGCGGTAGCCGTGGTGCGGCAGCGGGGCGACGGCCAGGGGGCCGAGGATCTGGCCGACGGAGTATCCCGCGGTCAGCAGAGCCACCGAGCGGGGGAAGGCAGATGGGCTCCGGCGGCCGGGACGAGGGTGCTGACGCCGATGAACGTGACGCCGAACAACACCGCAGAGACCAGCACGGCCGCGACTGCGCCGATCAGGGCGGGCAGCGCGATGCCGACCGCCTGGATGAACCAGCGCCGTGAGCGGCAGACCGGGACGCGACAAGCGCTGCCCGAGTCGCTCCCAGAGCGCCGAGGACGGTACGGCGGCCAGCCCGGCCAGCCCCCACGCCCCACTGCCGATCCAGCCCGGGGAACCCTGTCCGATCGCGGCGACCAGGAAGGTTCCGGCGACGATGTAGCCGATGCCCTCCAGGGTGTAGCTGACGAACAGGGCGCCGAACCAGCGATGGGTGCGCGGCCCGTCGGCCGTCGCCGCAGCGGCGTCCGCTGTGGCCGCGACCGGCACCTCGGGCCGTAGATTCCACGAGGCGGCGGCCAGGACCGCGGCGAGTGCCGCCGACGCCCACCAGGAGGCCTGTCAGTCCGCGACGGACCGGAGGGCGAGAACCAGCAGCCCGGACAGCGCTATACCGGCGCCCCAGCCGCCGAAGGCCAGCCGGGCAGGTGCGCGGGGTGCTCCCGCCGATGGCTGAGGAGTGAGCTGACCGCCACCACTAAGATCATGGCGCGCGCCGCGCCGGCCAGCAGCCGCAGCGCGATCCACCCGCTGGTGCTGTGGGTGGCGGGCATCCCAGCGAGCGTGCCGATCAGCACGATCAGCACGATCAGCGAGCCGCGCAGGACGGCGCGTGAGCGGACCAGCGCGGGGACCAGGATGCCCGCGAGCGCGCCGACGAGGTAGCCGACGTGGTTGGCGGTCGCCAGGAGGGCACCGGCGCTGTCGGACAGCCCCGCCCGGGCGTGCATCAGGGGGAAGGATCGAGGGGTGGACGAAACAGCCGATGCCCACACCCGCCGCAAGGGCTGCGGCGGCCCCGGCGACATGGGCCCAGGGCGAGACACCGGGTGCGCTCATGCCGTACGGCCGGACCGGCCGGGGTCGTTCGGGTGGGACTCCAGCGGGGTCACGGTAAGGGTCATCCATGGGCGCAGAGGCAGCGTGCCGAGCACCTTCTCGTGGAGTTCCTCCTCGTCGGCGGCGCACCAGACGCCGATGCTGCGCAGCTCGCCCACCGGGCGCCACAGCCTCGCCAGGTGGCCGGTGGCGGCCAGTTCCCGGGCGCGGACGGCCTCGGCGGTGCGCCGCCGGTCGACCTCGTCCTGGCCGGTGCCTTCCGGGACGGTGGTGGTGATCTCGACCAGGAACTCTCGCATGATCTCGCTCCGTTCGGGCTTGCCCGGTTGGACGACGGGGCGCCGGGCTTCCATGCCCTCATCGTGGTCCGCGACCGGCAGGGACGCCATGACGGGCTTCCTCCCTGCTGAGAGGTACAGCCTCCCAGCCCGCGTAGCATGACGGTCATGGAGCTGCGCCAGTTGAGGTACTTCGTCGCGGTCGCCGAGGAACTGAACTTCGGCCGCGCCGCCGAGCGGCTCCTCATCGCAGGCCCCTCCCTCTCCCAGCAGATCAAGGCCCTCGAACGCGACTTGGGCGTGCGGCTGTTCGACCGCGACCGCCGCTCGGTGTCGCTCACCCCGGCCGGAGCCGCGCTGCTCCCGCACACCCGCGCACTGCTGGAGCGGGCCGACGACCTCCAGCGCAGGGCCGGCCGGCTGGCGGGCTCGGAAGCGGTCCGGCTCGGCTACGTCAACTGGCTCCCCGCGGATCTGACCGCGCGCACCGCCGGGGTCGCCCAGCTGCACGTCGACGCCTGGATCGCGCCCTCCCACACTCAGGCCGCCCGGGTCGCCGACGGCAGCCTGGACCTCGCCGTGTGCTGGGCGCGGGACGAGGACCTGAAACGGCACGGCCTGCGGGCCCGCTGCCTCGGCGCCGACCGGCTCTACGCCGTGGCCGCGGGCACCGACACCGGTGACGTACGCGCCCAGGACACCGCCGTCCTGCTAGACGACGACATCACCTCCTGGTCGTCCTGGAACGTCTACGCCGAACGGCTGTGCAACGACACCGGGGCCCACGCGGTGCGCATCTCCGACGGCGGCATCACCGGCCCTGCCTTCTTCGACCACGTCCGCCGCAGCCGCCGCCCGGTCGTCAACTCGCCCAAGGGGCAGACCACTTCGCTGCCGCCCGACCTGGTGCGGCGCGAGGTCGTCGCGCCGACGGTGCACTGGACCTGGTCGCTGGTGTGGCGCGAGGGCGAGACACGCACCGCGGTGCTCGCCGCCGTCGACGCGCTCTGCGCCGGCGTCGGCGACCTCGGACTCCGCCCTCCGGACGCCTGGCTGCCCGACGGGTACCCGCCCCGCTGACGTGCGCTGGGAGGCCAGGACTCTCAACAATGAGGAATCCGGTCCTGGGAAAAGGCCCTCTGACCTTTGACTTCGTCTCGCCCAGACGCCTACTTTCCGAATAGGCGACCGGTCGGCTAGCAGCCGGGCGGGAGCACCTCAACCACTACTCGGAGAAGGTCGTCATGAGCTCACAGAACCTGAAGGTCGCGATTGTCACCGGAGCCTCGCAGGGCATCGGAGCCGGCCTCGTCGACGCCTACCGCAAGCTCGGCTACGCCGTCGTTGCCACCTCACGCACCATCGCTCCCGCCGACGACGCGGACACCCTGACCGTGCAGGGCGACATCGCCGAACCCTCCACCGCCGAGCGGGTCGTCGCCGCAGCAGTCGAGCGGTTCGGCCGCATCGACACGCTGGTCAACAACGCGGGCGTCTTCGTCGCCAAGCCCTTCCCCGACTACACCGCTGACGACTACGCGGCCATGACCGGCATCAACCTGGCCGGGTTCTTCCAGATCACCCAACTGGCCATCCCGCACATGCTCGCCCAGGGCGGTGGCCACATCGTCAACGTCACCACCAGCCTGGTCGACAACGCGGACTCCCGCGTCCCCTCCGTCCTGGCCTCGCTGACCAAGGGCGGACTGCAGTCCGCCACCAAGTCCCTCGCCATCGAGTACGCCACCCGCGGCATCCGTGCCAACGCCGTGTCGCCGGGCACCATCCGAACCCCGATGCACCCGGAAGAGACCCACCAGGGCCTCGCCGCCCTGCACCCGGTCGGCCGGATGGGCGAGGTGAGCGACATCGTCGACGCCGTGATCTTCCTCGAGACGGCTCCCTTCGTCACCGGCGAGATCCTGCACGTCGACGGCGGTATGAGCGCCGGCCACTGAACTGCGGCTCGCATTGACGAATCGACGAATTGACGAATCGACGGGAGAAACCCGATGAGCACCACGACAGACAGCACGGCGATCCTGCGCCGCGTCCTCGACTCCTGGAAGGCGGCCGTCGATGCGCACGACCCGCAGCGGGTCGCCTCCCTCTACACCGAGGACGCGATCTTCCAGGGCCTGCACCCCTACACCGTCGGACGGCAGGGCATCGCCGAGTACTACGACTCCCAACCCCTGGGCATGACTGCCGAGTACCGGATTCTCGAAACCCGACGGCTCGCCGACGACCTCGTGCTCGGTTACCTGGACACCGAGTTCTCGTTCACCGACCGGCCCCCACTGGGCGTCAAGCTCGCCGTCCTGGTGCGGCGAGTGGCGGAGGGCTGGTCCATCGTCCACTACCAGGTGTCCCGCCTGGACGAGACCGCTTAGGCGTCCGGGGCCCAGGTCCAGGCACTCTCAGTCGTACCAGGGAGCTGCGGACGAACGCGGAACTCGGAGACTGTTGCTCACCCCGGTCCGACCAGTTGCAGACGCCCCCCGCCTGCTGCCGCGGCTGCTGAAGGCCGCACACGCGGCCCGGTATTCGTGACCCACCGCCGCCCCCGGCCCGGCAAGGTTGTGAGCCCGAGAGACGTCTGCCCTGACACCGGCCTGCCCCGGCCGTCGTACGGACAGGCCCGCGCGCTGCTGGACGAGTACACCGCAGTGCGTGGGCCAGGGGCGGGCTGGGACCTGCGCGGGTACCGCCACTCCCCCTGACCCACCTCGGCGAGAAGGGCGCTCGCTGCTGATGCTGATGGCGAAGTCGAGACATAAGAAGCCGGAGAACGTCCGCCGTTGCTTCAAGCCGTCCCCGGAGGCCATCGCCGAGCTCACCAGCCTGCTCGCCCCGCGCGACAGCCGACGCTCAGGGCGGCCAGGGCGGTTCGCGCGGCCCGGCGGCGGATCAGGGGTATAGGTGAAGTACTGAACGGTGATGTCGAGCCTGGTCGCAGCTACTTCTCGCTCTGCTGGAAGTGGTGGAAATACTCCAAGACCGGCTCTTGATCGTTGTCCTTGGCGGGGCCACTTTCCGGGTCCGTACTGTCGCAGACTTGCAGGACGTGGTAGCCCGGATGGTCGCCGCGTCCATGTCCCAGTCGACCCAAGGACTGCAATCGTGAGCGAGCGCGTTCTCATCCCCCGCAACCGGGGCTTCCTCTTCCTCGACTCCCACCCGGCGGGCTGCGAGCAGATGGTGGCTGACATGTGGCGGGCATGCCCCGCCCCTGCCACTGTGCCGGAGGGTGCCGGGCCGGTGGCTCTGATCATCGGCTCCTCGGCCGGATACGGCCTGGCGGCCACTCTCGCCGGACTCAAGCGTGCCGGCATCCGCGGCATCATGGTCTCCTTCGAGAAGGCCCCCACCGAACGGCGTACCGCTACGGCCGGCTGGTACCGCACCGCCGCCACCGCCGACATTGCCCGCACCGTCGGCCGGGATCTGGTCTTCCTCAACGGCGACGCGTTCTCCGAGACGATGAAGAACCAGGTCGCCGATCTCATCGAGCGGCGTTTCGGCGGCAGGCTGGACTACCTGATCTACTCGGTGGCGGCGCCCCGGCGTACCGACCCCGACACCGGCACCACGTACGCCTCCGTCCTCAAGCCGATCGGCCAGGCGAACCGCACCAAGACCCTCCTTTTCGACGACCAGGGCGTTCCCGAGGTCCGCGAGGTCGAGACCGGGCCGGCCGAGGGCGATGATGTCGAGCAGACTGTGGCCGTGATGGGCGGCGCGGACTGGGAACGCTGGATCGACCACCTCGCCGGTCGGGGCCTGCTCGGCGACGGCTTCGCTACCGCCGCGCTGTCGTACATCGGCTCGCCGCTGACAGCGGCGATCTACCGGCAGGGCACCATCGGCGCGGCCAAGGCCCACTTGGAGGCCACCGCCCGCGCCCTGAACGAGCGGCTCGACAAAACGGTGGGCGGGCGGGCCGTGACCTCCGTCAATGGCGCCGCCGTCACTCAGTCCTCCACCGCCATCCCCGGCATCGCCCTGTACACCGGCCTGCTGCGCGGCGTCCTCGGAGAGCATCTGGTCTCGCCGGTACATCAGCTCGCCAACCTGTGGGACCAGCTCACCGGCGCGGCCCCGCTCGCTCTGGACGACGAAGACCGGATCCGCCTGGACAGCTGGGAACTCACCGACGACGTCCAGGCGGCCGTCGCCGAACGCTGGGAGGCCGCCACCACCGACACCATCGCGGACCTCGCCGACCTCGCCTGGTTCCGCGCCGAAGTCCAGCGCCTGTACGGATTCTCCGTGCCGGGCATCGACTACACCGCCGCGGTTGCCACTGACATCCCCTGGCCCGGTCACACACCCTGACCCCGGCACGGAGAACCGCCATGGGTCCACGGACGCCGATCCGCCGCAGCCAAGGGGAAGGATGTGGGCGTACCAGCATCGCGCCGAAGGCCACACCGGTCACCACGTAGCGCGAAGATGCGACGGACCGGGCGCCGACGTCATTGTTACGGTCGCTGGATGGAGAGCTGGCACGAGGGCGGCGTACGCGCTCGGATACGGGAGATGGCGGCACGGGACCCAGAGCGGTCCCGATTCGGGGCGGACACACACCGGTACGAGCTGGCGCCGGCGCTGCCGGAGGCGGAGATCAGAGCGTTCGAGGAAGCCCACGGCATCGATCTGCCGGCGGAGTACCGGTCCTTCGTCGCAGAGGTAGGCAACGGACCCGCCGGTCCCGGGTTGATGCCGTTGACCGTCCCTCGCCCGGAGGTCGGCGAGGAGTGGGCCGTGGACGACGAGTGGGAAGAAGACCGGCTGCCGGGCCGACTCGCCAAGCCGTTTCCCCTCACTGAACCCCGGCCCGGCCGGATCGGCGCATCGGCCGGTGAGCTGACCCGGGGCACGCTGATGCTGGCCGACGAGGGCTGCGGCATCTACGTGAGGCTGATCCTGACCGGCCTGCGAGGGGGCGAGGTCTGGAAAATTGACCCGGACTGGGGCCGGCTTCGTACCGGTGAGCCTCGGTTTTCGCACCTGGTACACCGAGTGGCTACAGCGCCCGTGAACGCGCCTCACGCCGTCCGGATCAAACCCTCGACCTTCGATGAAGCCACATCACGAGTAAGAAGTCACGTCATTTGGCGAGTCTGCGGGAGCAGATCAGCGTGCAGGCGATGCTGGTGAAGGCGAGGAAGTGCTCGGCCTTGCGCTCGTAGCGTCGGTGAAGGCGGCGGCAGCCGGCGAGCCAGGTCATGGTGCGTTCGATGGTCCCAGCGGTGGCGGCCCAGCCGCTGGGAAGTCTCGATTCCCTTGCGGGCGATGCGGTGGGTGATGCCGCGCTGGAGTAACCATCGGCGCAGGTGGGAGTAGTTGTAGCCCTTGTCGGCGTGGAGCTTGTCCGGCCTGCGTCGCCGATGTCCTCGGCGGGGGCGGATCGGCGGTATGTCTTTCACCAGAGGAATCAGGGCCTGGCTATCGTGCAGGTTCGCCGTTCCGCAACGACGTTGTCAGAGGACGTCGTAGGTCAGGTGCGTCGCGGTCGATGTCGAGGTCACGCTCCGCTGCACCAACGTGCGCGGCGCTCCGCCGGTGAACAGGGGCGTCCCGGCACCCAGCACGACGGGCGCGAGGTGCAGCGACAGCACATCGACCAGCCCGGCGTCGAGCGCCGAGCCGACCATGGCGCCGCCGCCCATGAGGACGACGTCGAGGTCCTTGCCGCTGTCCGACGACGCCGCCTCGGCGCGCACGCGCGCGACGGTGACGGCGTCGGGCAGACCGGTGGTGATGAACGTCCAGTCGAGGTCGGTGAGCCGCACCGACTCCGGCGGCGAGCTCGTCACGACGACGAACGCGGGCTTGCCGACCTCGCCGGCGCCGTAGCCGGACTTGTCGTCCCAGCCGTTCGGCCCGTCGACCACGTCGAAGAGTCGGCGGCCGAGGACCACGGCGCCCGAGCGGGCGGTCCCCTCGCGCAGGACCCGGCGGTCGTCCGGGTCGTCGGAAAACGCCCAGGTGTGCAGGGCCTCGCCGCCGGTGCCCAGACCGTTGTCCGGGCCGGGGTCGGGCCCGGTGACGAAGCCGTCGAGGGAGACCGAGATGTCAGCGATGATCCGAGTCATACCAGGGCAGACCCGATCCGCCGCGCAAACTCATCGCTCACGCATGAAGCATGTGCCGGATACGAACCCGATAGCCCCGGAGTAGACGATGCCTGCCGACAGTCTGGGCAGCTCAGGCGGCCTGCGCGGCAGGCAAGCGGGCCAGGCTCCTTTTGCCCCGGGTCAGCCGACGGGTCATCAGCGTGATCCCCGCCCAGGTGATCAGACTCTCCGAGCGCTGGACGAGCCGTTCGTATTCTCCCTGCGCCGGGCAGGATCCTGAATCCGCCCGTGAGTCGTCCCCGCCCGCGCGGGAGTTGTCCGTTCGACGACGCGGTCAAGATGCAGCGCAAGACGTCGTCCCCGCCTGCGCGGGGGTTGTCCGCTGGTGTCGGAAGGCAACGCCATCGTGCGGTTCTGGCGAGCACTTGAGGAGCCAGGGCCGCAGTCAGCGTCTCAGTGGCCGCCATACTTCTCGCCGCTCATGCCTGCCCCAGATGGTGTGACCGAGCACCAGGTGGCTCGTGCCCATCAGCCGCAGGACCTGGTCGAGGAACCGGCTCGTGCAGAGACGGCGAGCGAACACCTCGCCGTACTCCTCGACATGCTCGACGACCAACTGGTGGTCCTTCTGCGCGCGGGCACGCCAGTCAATGACCTGCTCGCGGGTCAGCTCCTCCAGGAGGATCGGCGCCTGGCCGTCGTCCTCGAACGCCTCGGGCTGCACGAGCGCGGGCATCGGACAGGGCGCGGCCAGCGCGACCGGTGCGGTCAGCTCCCCGACGCCGACATCGGCACGGGCCTGCTCCGCAGGGGCGCGGCGCTCCGCCCGCCCGGCCTTGATCCGCTCGCGAGCCAGCTGCATCGCCCAGCCCTCCGAGGTAACGGCCTGGTGCATCCGCCGCTCGGCCTCTGAGGTATCGGGCAACTACATCCCCGGGTGCGCGATGCAGGTCTTCTGCCAGTGTTCCCGCTGGGCTTCGGCGAGATCCCCGTCGTGGTGCTGCATGCCGTGTCCCGCTGCTCGTGTCCGCCCCGCCGTGCGGTGGGCTTCTGCGGCCGATCCTTGCACGGCCTGGGGCGCTGTTCAGCTGCCGAGGGCAGGGGTCTTGACGGCGGCGAGGCGTTCGATCATGCCGAGGCTGTAGCGGTCGCGGGCGGTCACGGTGAATCCGGCTTCGCGTACGAGGTGCAGCGGGCGCCGCAGCTGGTGATCGCCAGCGAACTTGACCATGGCCGGGTCGAGGAGGCGCTGGCCCATCCGGATGGCGAAGTTGTTGCTGATGATGTGGTCCAAGAGCAGCAGGGAGCCGGCGAGCTTGAGGACCCGGTGCATCTCGGCGACGGCACGGCGGTCGTCGGGGATGCAGCAGAGAGCCAGGGAGCAGACCACGGTGTCGAAGGAGGCGGCGGGGAAAGGCAGTTCGGTGGCGGAGGCTTCAGTGAGGGCGACCTCGACTCCCGTCTCGGCGGCCCGCTCGCGGGCGCGTTCCAGCATCGCCGGAGAGAGGTCCACTCCGGTCAGATGGGTGTCCTTGGGGTAAGCGGGGAGGTTCAGACCAGTGCCGACGGCGACTTCCAGGACGCGTCCCTGGGCTTGGGAGCACACTCAGCGGCGCCCGTCACGGATCATGAAGCGGTCGTAGTAGCGCATACAGCCGTCGTAGTGCGGCGCATCGCGTTCCCAGATCCGGCGGGTGCGCTCGTCCTGCTCGCCGCTGTGTCGCATGGCGTCCCCCTGGTCTTGTGGTGTCGGCGATCTCAGCATTGCTTCCCCGGAAATCAAAGGCGACCGGTGCGCCTGGAAACGGGCAGTCCATCGGTTCAGCAGCGGCCGCAGCCGGGTCGGCGGCCGCAGGCATCGGCGGGGGGCGGCCGAATTTTGCGGCGTGCGCTGGACCCGCCAAGCACGGCAGCGACAGCGGGCGGGAACTGGTCTGCGGCCAGACGGCTGGCGTGGCGAGCGTGCTCGCCTGTCGGGACGGGGCACGGTCGGCTCCTGCAGGCTTACCGGATCAGCATGCGGCTGGGCGTTCGTGATCGGCATCGCCAGCCAGTGTTGATCCAATTCGGAAAGCTTGAGTCCTGGGAACCTTTGAGCGTGGTCGGCTGCGGAGGTGTCGGCGCGTTCAGCACCACCGGGGATCGGCTGGCCCGCGCATCCGGCAGCTTCAGTGGCGTGGGACGCGAGGTTCAGCGCTGGCTACCCTCGCCCTCCTGAGGCCGAGGGAGGAGCATGGGAGAGGAGCGACCAAAGGGAGGCCCGCCATGACATCCGAAGCCTCGGACTACGACACCTGGCTGTACTCTCACACACCCTCCCAGGCCGAGGGCGAGCGCGACGAACCGGCTGAGCGTGCAGCCATGGTGCACCCGGACGTCCCCAGGACCGAGCCGTCCCAGGCGGAGGGCGAGCGGGTGGACGACGTCAAGACCACATGACCGCAGCGAGCCGGACTGGACGTTAAGGGGTCCGGCTCACTGCCGCTCGGCCCCGGACGGCCGTCTGGAAGGCGTCGCCTGTCGCGGCGATTCGGCGGCAGTGCTGGTCCTCCTGCCGTTCCCCGGACTTCGGTACCTGGTTTCGGGGGTAATGCGACTGGCAGGCTGGTCGTCTCCGCGGCGGGCGTGTGGTCGACGCATCGGCCCTAACATGGCCCTCCGTCCACGATGAGCACGGTGTCCTTTGCGAAGCGTCGCCGGGGCCGCGGCGCAAGGAGCGGGCCGAGCTGGTCGATGATCCTGGGTCGTGTCTCAAAGTCAGGTTCCTACTGCATGGCCAACGGCCTTGCCCGGCTGCCCGGACGGGGTCGGCCCTGAAATCATTTCGCCCGTGCTCGCCTCGTCCGGTACGGTCGCGGGATTGTTTTCACTGCCGGGAGCCCATGAGGTTCGCGTGTGGCCTCCCCGGCAGTTCCCAGGCTGAGAGCAGGTTTCGTTATGGCATGTCGTATCAGTGAGCTCGTGCTCGGTTGCCGCGACCCTGAGGTGCTGGCGCGGTTCTGGTGCGAGGTCCTGGACTTCGTCGTGCTCGATCGCGAGGACGACGGCACGCTGGAGATCGGGCCGCGCGAAGGGTTCGGCGGTCCGCAGCCGACGATCATCCTCAGTCGCAGGGATGAGCCGGAGAAGGGGAAATCCCGGCTGCACATCGACGTCAACGCCACCGACCGCGATCAGGACGCCGAGCTCGAACGCCTTCTGAAGCTTGGTGCGCGCCCGGCCGACATCGGCCAGACAGGGCAGGAGCAGTGGCATGTCCTGACCGACCCCGAAGGCAATGAGTTCTGCCTGCTCAAGGCCCGCCTCAACCCACTCTGATGCTCATCGGTCACGCCTCGGCACCAGGTACCTAGGTGTACTCGGCCAAGAGGTTGGTAACTCGCGTCGGTAGTTGATCAAGGGAAGACCTCCGGGCGTAGTGGAGATGCCTGTCTTCATCACAACCGGAGGTCTTGGTGACCCACGCTCATGCCCGGCTGACCTTTCACGGCAGATGTCTTCTGGTGCGCCGTGTCGTGCACGACCTGGGTCCGGTGGCGCACGTGGCCAAGGAGCTGGGAGTGTCGCGCCAGTGCGCGCACCGATGGGTGGCCCGTTTCCGGGCCGAGCGATGGGACGGCGGCCTGCACGACTGCTCCAGCCGCACCCGCACCCGCACCCGCACCCGCACCCGCACCCGCCCGAGGCATACTCCCGCATACGTCGAGGCCGCAGTGCTCAGTGCACGGCGCGCTCGATCAACCTGCACCCACCACATACACGCAGGTCAGAAAGCCACTGCCCCGCTCAGCCCCACACTCCGAGCACTCCGAGCCACCAAGCGGCTTCAGCAACGTCAGCACCGCAGAGTCGGGGCAGCGATCCGCGCGGCTGACCAGTGGCCGGCCCACTACGTCGCCTTCGATCTGCTCCGCGTCGGCACCGACCTGACCACGCAGCCGTACCGGGGCCGCCGGGCGGCACTGGAAACGCTCTTTAGCGACCACCAGCTCCAGGCGCCCTGGCCCCTGTGTCCCTCCACCATCGATTCGCAGCAGGCCACCGTGTGGCTGGCGTGGTCCTCGGTCGGCCTGGAAGGGCTCGTCTTCAAGCGCCTCGATCAGGCCTACCTACCTCTGGCTGGAGAGCGTGGCGCAGGTACCGGACCCGTCACACCACTGAGGCCGTGGTCGGCGCGGTCACCGGGACCGCAGCCGCCACCACGACCGCGCTGCTCGGCCGCCTCGACGACAGCGGCCACCTCCAGTACGCCGGCCGCAGTACAACCGGTCGTCGTCGCCGAAGTCGGGGTCGACGTTGCCTTGGACATGGCCGGACGCTGGAGGCACCCGGTCCGCCCCGTGCGCGTGCGCCCCGACTTGACGCCGAACGACGTCCCGCTGTTCGGTCGACTGCGGCACAGGCATGGCGGTCGGCGGTCTGCCGGGCTTCGGCGAGAGCCCCTGAGCGTAGGAGCAGGCAGCTCAACTGTTGCTGGTCGCCCGGCGCATGGGTGTCTGTGGTGAGCAGTTGCCGGAGGGCATGCTGGTCGGGTTCGTCGGCGAGGTCCAGGGCGAGCAGGACGGGCAGGGTGGGGCGGCGGTTGCGCAGGTCGCTGTCGCCGGGTTTTCCGCTGCGGCCAAGTGCGGCGTCAACGCGGCCGCGCCGCCCACGGCCAGCACCGCACCACCGGCGTCAAGTGCTGCTCCCGCGAAAGCGCCCGGGCCCGCGTCCAAGCCCAACGCGAATTCCGCCGACGTTGTAAGACGCAAACAGGCCCCGCACACGGCTGACCAACCAGCCGGAACCGAACACCCACGGACCAACGGGAGCACACAGCAACGACAGGAGATCGCATCTGGCTGGACAGCGACGCCTGGTAACTCGCCTTGCGGGTGAGAGCCCGAGTCCCGACTGCGCCGCGAGGGCCGTGCCAGGGACGGAGAACGGTGCCGCCGAGCGCGTACGCACGGCGGCACCGTCAGTCAGGCCGACTCAGGCTCGATCAGGTGTTCCAGACCTGAAACTCGGAGACCTGTCCGGCAGGCCAGCCGGTGTTCGCGGTGATGTTCACTCGGAAGTAACGCCGGGTGGTCGCCGGGAACGTGAGGGTGACCGTGTTGTTGGTGGTCGGGTCGAAGGTGTAGGTAGCCGACGACTTGACGGTGGTGAACGAACTCCCGTCCGTGCTGCCCGACAGCGACAGCGTCTGGTCCCGGGCGCCCCAGCCGGCGGGCAGTTGGAGGACGACACGGCCGGCGCTCTGCGCGGACCCGAGGTCCACCTGCACCCATTGGGGAAGGGCGTTGTTGGCGCTCTCCCAGTAGGTGCCCTGGTTGCCGTCCGTCACGTTCGCCGACGCGTACACGTCGGCGTGGCTGGACTCGGTGGTAGGCGTGCCGGCCGCCAGGTTCTTGTTCACCGCACCGGCGCCGGTGCCGGTCAGCGCGACCGTGGACGTACCGTTCGACGCGTTGCCGGCGACAGTGAGGTCGCCAGTGCGGGTTCCGGACGCGGTGGGTTTGAAGGTGACGCTCACCGTGCAGGATGTGCCCGCCGCGATCGACGTCCCGCAGGTGTTGGTCTGGGAGAAGTCGCCCGTGATGGTGATGCCGGAGAGTGTCGCGGTCGCGTTACCGGTGTTGGTCACCGTGACGGTCTGCGCATTGCTGGCGGTGTTGAGCGCCTGACTGGGATACGTCAACGACGTCGGGCTCGTCGACAAGGTCGCCGTCGATGCGCCGCCGCCGCCGCTGGGGAACACCTGGAAGTCCGACAGCTGGGCGCCGTTCCACCCCGAGTTGGCGGTGATGTTCACCCGCACGTATCTCGCCGTGGCGGCGTTGAACGTGATGGTCGCCGTGTTGCTATTGGTGTTCGGGTCGAAGGTGTACCCGGCGGAACCCACGATCGTCGAGAAGTTCGAGCCGTCCGTGGATCCCTGCACCGAGAGAGTCTCCGTGCGGGCCGACCAGGCAGTCGCCGGCGGGAGCTTGAGCACGACCTTGCCCAGGCTGTAGTTCTGGCCGAGGTCGACCTGGGCCCACTGCGGGAACGAGCCGTTCGCACCCTCCCAGTACGTCGACGCGTCCGGGTCGGTCAGGTTCGAGGCGACGTACGGGCTGTTGCTGGAACTGGCCGATGCCGGCCGCCCGGCCGCGACGTTGGTGGTGCTGTCGATTCCGGTGCCGGTCAGGGAGACGGTGGTCGGGCTGTTGTTGGCGTTGCTGGTGACGGTCAGGTTGCCGGTGCGTGATCCGCCCGCGGTGGGCTTGAATCCGACGTTCACCGAGCAGGACGCGCCGACCGCGAGGGTGGAGCAGTTGTTGGTCTGGGTGAAGTCGCCGGTCACCGCGACCCCCGAGACGGTCGCCGAGGCGGTGCCCGAGTTCGTCACCGTCACCTTCTGAGCGGTGGCCGACGAGCCGACCACCGTACCGTCGAAGGACAGGCTCGCCGGGTCGGTGTTCAGGACCGGGCCCGGCGCCGTGCCGGTACCGGAGAGGCTGACCGTGTTGGTGGTGCCGCCCGCGTCGACGGTCAGGGTTCCGGTACGGCTACCGGTGGCCGTCGGCGCGAACTTCACGCTGACGGTGCAGGATCCGTTCGCCGCGATCGACGAGCCGCACGTGTTGCTCTGGGCGTAGTCGCCGCTGGTAGAGATCGACGACACGGACGCGCTGGAGTTGGTCGGGTTGGAGACCGTCACGGTCTGCGGCGCGCTCGTCGAACCGGTCGCGACCGAACCGAAGTTCAGTGCGCTCGGGGTGGCGGTCACCCCTTCGCTCGGGTAGGGCGGGTAGACCGGGGCCGGCCACGGGCCGCAGTACGGCGTACCGCTGATGCCGGAGTTTCCGCCGCCGTCGGTCACCACGAAGTTCCCGCCCGAGCAGCTGTACACCGGGGACGAGTAGCCGACGCCGGTCGCCGTGACGTTGGTGAACTTGGCCGCGCCGCCGGTCTGTTCCTGCAGCGCGAATGTTCCGGTGCCGGCGATGGTCACGTTGTTGAGGTTGACTCCGCTGATGGTGCCCTCGACCCACTGGACCGCCTCGTACGGACTCTGCTGGATCAGGGCGTTGGTCACGTTGATCGGGCCGGTGATCGCGCCCTGGCTGCCGTCGAACCACAGCGCGCCCACGCCGAACTGCCAGTTCGGGTCGAGACTGCCGTCCCGGATCATGGTGTTGCCGGAGATCGTGGTGGTGCCGACCGGTGTCGACGAGAAGCGCTGCCCCACGTGGATGCCGCCGCCCTGGGCGAGACCGGTGTCCACCACCCGGTTGCCGCTGACGGTGTTGTCGTGGCCGCCGTAGATCGCGATGCCGTTGGCGAGGATCTGCAGCGACACCGTGTTGTTGGAGATCGTGTCGAAGGCGTCGGCTCCGATGCCGGAGTCCGCCCACGTCGCGATGCCGTCGTCACCGGTGTTGCGGATATCGCTGTTGGTGACCTTGGAGTTGGTGACCCCTCCGTGGAAGTTGATGCCGTCCGCGGTGGCGTCGCGGATGCGCAGGCCGCTGAGGGTCAGGCCGTCCATCGGCCCGTCCATCCAGGCGCCGACCTTCATGTGGTCGATCCACAGGCTCGACACCGTCGAGTTGCTCATCGCGCCGCCGATGCCGTTCACCTGGGCGCTGTCGTTGCGCTCCTGGACGTCGCCGAAGATCGCGAAGTTCTGCAGGTGCACGCCGGTGCTCGCCAACGGCGCGGAGTTGCCGTAGAAGCCGGGCGCCGTACCGGTGACGGTCGAATACCACATCCCCGCACCGGCGATCGTCACGTTGTTGACGCTGATGTGGCCCGGGATGTTGTAGGTGCCCGGCGGTATCCACACCGTGCCGCCGGCGCCGGCCGCGCTGATCGCGGCGTTGAACGCGCCGGTCGAGTCGCTCACGCCGTTCGCGTCGGCACCCTTGCTGGTCACCGACACCGACCCGGAGGGCGCGGTCAGCGCCGCGCCCACCTGCTCGAAGTCGGCGAAGTCGATCGTGTACGAGGATGCGGTGTCCTCCGCGTCGACCTGCAGCTTGAACGTCGTGCCGGCCGGATAGGTGGTCGAGAAGAGGCGGTGCGCCTCGTCGAAGAAGTGGTGCGGGTTGCTGCCCGGTGTGTTGGTGAACGGGTAGCTGCCGTAGTACCAGCTGTAGGCGTTGGTCAGGGTGAAGTTGGGCTGCTTGGTTCCGTTGATGTACAGCGACAGCGGGGCGGTGTAGACCGAGCCACCCGAGGTGTCCGGGATGCTGTACCGGAAGTCGATCGAGTTGGTCGCCACCGGCGTGGTGAACGTGACGTACTTGCCCGTGCCCTGCAGGGTCACGGCTTTGCGGTACGACGCCTCGTCCGCCAGCTGGCCCTGGGTGTAACTCGGGCCGATCGCGCTGCCGTTGGTGGTGGAGTTCTCCGCCTGCACTTCGACGTACGGCAGGTTTGCGCCGCTGCCGCCAGTGGCGGTCGCGGCCCACGCGGGCTGGGCAGCCAGAGTGACGACGCCGACGGCAGCCAACAACGCGGTTATGACTCCTAAGACGAGGGACCGTCTCAAATCTCCGATGCACTGGAACACTTATTGCTCCTTTCGGCACAGAATGCCGGATCTGCGCCGTGGACACCGCCGGGGTGAGGGGACGGGGAGGAGCGAGGGAACTCCAGGAGATTGCGGCAGTACTTGGCACAGCGAGACACCGCGCCGACTACGGGGCGGCGGTGGGCGAGATGGCTCGCGGCTTGCGTGTCGTGGCTCGTGGCTCGTGTGGGGCAGTAACGGCGCAACGAGGACCGTAATCCCCTCGACATTCAAGCGCAAGAACCTGACAGGACTTTGAAATATTTGGATCCTGAGGCCCAGCCTGTGTGAGGATCCAGTGCGAACCTGCGCCCCCGCGTCAAACACCGGGCCTTCCTGGGTGGTTGGGAACACCACTTGCCGCTGCCGTTCAGCTCCGTGAGCTGTGTGAGCTCCGTACACCCGGACAGGGGGGTGTCTCGTTCTCCCTGGTGTCAGTGCGCAGGCCTGCACTTGCGGTAGCGCGCGCAAGCTCTCGCGCCTCTGGCACCCAGGCGTAAGCCGGTCCGCGATCTCCGCGCACAGTCGCGGGTCAGTGAAGGTCTCGTCCACCCTCCGAACGATTCGTTCGAAGCGATCGCCACACTGTTCTTTTCCTTACGCTCCGTCAAAACCTGGAACGGCAGCTTCGCTCCACGACGATCAAGCTCCATATGTCCCAGCTCAGCGATACAAAGAAGATCGACGCGGCCGTAGCGGGCGATGGTCTTGGCCAGCATCTTCACGTCCGCCGCCTCCACCAGCTCGTTGACGAGCTTGGTCGCCGGCACGCACTTGACCCGGTACTCGTGCACGCAGCCTCGGTGCCCAGCGCGATGAGCAAGTGTGACTTGCCGCTCCCGCTGTCGCCAATCAAGCACAGCGGCAGGCCCTTCTTCACCCACTCGCACTTCGCAAGTGTGTTGATCGTGGCCGGATGGATGGCAGGGTTGACCTCGTAATCGAACTGCCGCAAGGACTTGTCGCGCGGAAAGCCCGCCGCCTTGATCCGACGCTCGGAACGTCGCCGTGCCCGGACGTCGCACTCCGACAGCATCAACTCGGCCAGGAACCCGCGATACGTCATCTGGTCGCGCACCAAGAAACAGCAGGTCGAACGGCTACGAGAGCAAAGTGACCAGGGGGAAGCTGGAGAGAATGCGCTCGGGTGATTACGCGTCCCGGCGCCTCTCGCCAGCCCTTTGCAGCCATTGCTTGGCTGCGACGCTGTTCTGCTGGGCGACCCAGCAGTCGAAGTCCTCCAGCAGGTATGCCGACTCGATCGGCTTGAGCCGAATCTGTGGGCGCTCGTCCATCCACCAGATCTCGAAGTTCGTCACGGTCCCCTCGGCCGGCCATCGGGCTGGGTCACGCGGGAGGAGGAGTACATCGACGAAGCCGCCTACAGAGAGCCTCAGATCAATGAAAATGCCGATGGCACCGGGCCTGGGAACGCGTACGACGGTCCCGGTCAAGCATTCGCCGATCCGCAGTCGAGATCGCAGTTGCTCCCATGGTTCATCAACAGGCATCCCGCCATCCTGCCCGATCGGATCTATGGCTGGAGATCCTCGTGGAGTCCTTCGATCCTGCGACTTGGTCCAGCGTGGGCTCCCCCTACCTCCACCAGGCTCCAGCCCGCTTACCGAGCTCAACACCCAGGTCGAACGCTGAGACCTGGAGGACGACGACCGCCGGATCGGCTCCCGGCCCCACACCGTCGGCGAGCACTTCGCAGTTGAGCAGCCTCTGCTGCCGCGTTGCCGGAAGAACACTTCGAGACCGCCCGCCCGTTCAGCCCACGCGTGGACCGCTACGGCCAGATCACCATCCGCAGGAACCGCTACTCGGTGCCGGTGCGACTCATCGGCCGGCAGGTGCGGGTCCTGCTGCATGCCTCCGAGCTGGTGATTTACGAGGGCCGCACCGAAGTCGCCCGCCATGAACGACTCGCCACCCGCGGTGGGATCCGTCTGGAACTGGATCACTACCTCGAGGCCCTGTTGCGCAAGCCCGGTGCTCTGCCCGGCGCGACCGCACTCTAACAATCCCGCACGGCAGAAAAGCTCACTCCGGTTCACGGCGCCTGGTGGGCGGCGGTCCGCAAGATTCACGGAGACGCGGCTGGCACCCGGGCGCTGGTCGAAGTGCTTCTGCTGCACCGCGCCATGACGCATGAGCACATCGTCGCCGGCATCGCCGCGGCACTGCAGGCTGGCGCGATGACCCCTGACGTGGTCGCCGTCGAGGCCCGCAGGGCCGCCCAGGTTGACACGGCCAGCGCCGTCGATCTCGGACCGAAGCGGAGCTACCCGCAGGTCACCTCGCTCACCGAGCGGCGGCTGGCCGCGCTGCCCCCAGACACCCGGCCGTTGCCGTCGGTCGCCGCATACGACCAGTTGCTCAGGCGGCAGCGGCCGCCACCCGATGAACCCCCAGAGGACTTGCCAGGAGGGAAGAATTGCCGTGAGTGAACAACGCCATCGCGGCCTGACCGAGCAGGCCGCCGACGCGGCTGTCGACACCGCTTGCCGGGTGCTGCGGCTGCCCACCATCCGGGGCCAGTACAGCCGACGGCCGACGCCGCCGAGCGCGAGCAGATGACCTACCGCGGCTTCCTGGCCGAGCTCTTGATGGCCGAGTGCGAAGACCGGGATCGGCGCCGATCAGAGCGGCGCATCAAGTCCGCCGGATTCCCCCGCCAGAAGTTCCTGCGGGATTTCGACTTCGACGCCAACCCCAATGTCACACCGGCTGCCGTCCATACCCTCGCCACCTGCGAGTGGGTCCGCAAAGGCCAGCCACTGTGCTTGATCGGCGACTCAGGCACGGGAAAGTCTCACCTGCTCATCGCGCTGGGCACCGAGGCTGCGATGGCCGGCTTCCGGGTCCGCTACGTCCTCGCCGCGAAACTCGTCAACGAGCTGGTCGAGGCAGCCGACGAGAAGCAGCTGACCAAGACCATCGCCCGCTACGGACGCGTCGACCTGCTCTGCATCGATGAACTCGGCTGTGCGCCACGAGGCGCTGATGGATCTCGCGGGATGAGAGGCCCGCCGCCGGTCCTCGCAGGGACCGGTTGAAGCTGGAGGCAGGCTGATCCCCGGGTTGGGGGCGAGGCCGGAAGCAGCCTCGACAACGTAGGGACGGACCGGCACCACCAGACGGTTCGTGCCCGCAAGCGAAGACGGAATGGGTGCAAGGAAACTGA
>NZ_JBEZKJ010000074.1:0-41949 GCF_040651675.1 Streptomyces sp. NPDC048415
GCCGCCTGCTCCTTGTCCGAGTGGCAGGTGACGAGGGTGGCATCGAGGTCCAGGACCAGGCCCGGCAGGTCGCGGCCACCGGCGCGGGCCGCGGGTATGCCGCCGGTGGTCTCGGCGGCCTGCAGCCAGGCGACCTCCCGGGCGGCTGCTCTCGCCGAGCGCAGGCGGGCGAGAGCAGCCGGGTCGATGCCGGCCAGCAGGCGCCAGGCGGTCGGGGTGGAGGCGACCGGGCCGAAGACCTCCGTCTGGTCCCGCAGCAGGGCCAGGTCCGCTATCGCCTCGCCGCCGTCGGCGAGCATCACTGCCAGATCGACCGCGATCCGGCCGGGGTCGTGCCCGGTGCCACGCGGTCGAAGCCTGCGCAGCGCATCCGTGAACGCGCTGGTCAGGCCGGTGACATCGGCGAGATCGGCCAGCAGGCGGGATCCGGCATGGCTGACCACCCCGCGGCCGTCGGCGGAGACGACGAGCTTGGGACGCGACCCGGTAGTGTGCACGCAGAAAGTGCCTTCTTGCTGTGGTGATAGAAGCCCTAGACAAGCCTCATCATCCCAGCTCAGGAGGCACTTTCGCGTTTCCGATCAAGATCCGGACGCCACCGCAAGTGAAACGCGGAGGCTAGGGCGACCAATGACGACCACCAGACGCCCTAGGACACTACTCCTGAGCTGCAAAAACCCAGCTCGCCAAGATCCCCGGCAAGACCCAGGTCAAGAAGAAGTAGTCTTCGCGCTCATGCCTTCCACGTGCGCGTACGGCGCGGGTGGGAGGCATGAGTGTGTCTCGGGACCTGCCTCCGTGGAGGCTTGGCCCCTGTGAGCTTGCGGTCCGCGGTGTGCCCCGGGGCGTCGTGCAGGTGGTCCGGTCCTCCGCGATGTTGGTCGCGCTGGGTGTGACGACTGACGTGCAGGTGAACAATCAGCCAAGTTGGCGTGAACGCAGTACTCTTCCTCCATCTATCGTGGTGCCTGCGGCGGGGGCTCGACCAGCAGGCCTGATTTTCCTGGGGACTACATGCGCTCAATCGCCATAGGTGCCGCTCTGTCCGGCGCCCTGGCACTCGCCGTCGCAAGCGCTCCAACGGCTCAGGCCGACGAGTCGTGGGGCGGCGACACAACGATCACCAGCGTCACGGTCAACGGTGGCAAGCCCATCGTGGTCGGCATCTCCAACAAGGTCACCTTCTCGGCTTCGGTGACCGCCACCGATCCGGACGGCATCGAAACGGCCCGCGTG
This sequence comes from Streptomyces sp. NPDC048415, assembly GCF_040651675.1. Lineage (NCBI taxonomy): Bacteria > Bacillati > Actinomycetota > Actinomycetes > Kitasatosporales > Streptomycetaceae > Streptomyces > Streptomyces sp. NPDC048415. The sequence goes on from NZ_JBEZKJ010000074.1 coordinate 1,237, forward strand.
TTCGTGTGGCACGGCGGCCCCAAGGAAGAAGACACGGACATGACGGTGCCGTTCGGCCGTCCTACGTGCACAGCCGTCGACGCCGCGACGAAGACCTGCGTCGTCCCCTTCACCCTCGACCCCCGCGACCTGCAGAAGAACTCTTGGGCCGGGCAGTGGAGGGTCGGCGTCGACGCCTTCGACAAGGGCAACGGCGGCATCTCCTTGGACGCCTACAAGTACACGAACATCCAGCGCTATTCGAAGCTCAGCGTCAACGCTTCGCCGGAGCCGGTCGCCAAGGGCAAGACCATCACCGTCACCGGCAAACTGACCCGCGCCAACTGGGAGACCCACGACTACCGTGGCTACACCAATCAGCCGGTCAAGCTGCAGTTCCGCAAAGCGGGAACAGACACCTACACGACGGTCAAGACCGTGTACACCAACAGCACCGGCAACCTAAAGACCACCGCGACAGCTGCCAGCGACGGCTACTGGCGCTACTACTTCTCCGGCACCAGCACGACCGCGACGGTCAAGACTGCCGGCGACTACGTAGACGTGCGGTAGACAGAGGTATCACGCACTGATCAAGCCCCCCCCCACCAACGGGTTCTCCATCGATGGGGGCTTGATGCTGTGCTGGGGCCGTCTCGGGGCCGTCAGCTGCTTGGCCGGGCCGTCACCCAGCAGCCGCAGCGTTCCGCTGACATCCAACGCTGACATCAACGAGCCCGGACGGCGGCATACGGCAGCGCCCGGCAATGGCACCCGCGCACAGGTTGGACCGCAGCCACGCAGGCGCGGGATCGAACTTACAAGGCGGATGTCGGCGGTTCGAAACCGTCCGCGCCCACCAGTCTCAGCCGTGACCGGCGACACCGTGGCCCTCCGGCACCATGCCGAGGCGGCACGGACACCAGACCAGCGAGCGGCGGCGCTCTGCGCAGCAGCCACGCACCTCGCGGGTGTCTCAGTGGCCTTGTCCACGGACTGCCGGGCCGATGACAGGATCGTCCGGACCTGTCTGGCACTCGCGCGTGCGTCCGGCGATGGCAGCCCTCCCGCCGAGGCGACGGCTCGGCACATTGTGCGAAGGCTGCTGAGAACCGGCGATTGGACTCACACGATTGTGATGCTTCCTCAACTTGCCACCGAGGCGCTGAGACACCTGAGCGTGATCGCAAGAGAATCAGGCACACGCCTGGATGGCCCGAATGCAGGGATCGATCCCGTCGACACATCGGCAGATCGGGTCCCTGTGGTCCAGCCGCCACAGCACGTCGCGGGCCGGGGTTCCAGTGAAAAGAAGCCGTCGGCGACGCGCGCCGAGCCGGGCGGTGTTGAGGCGAAAGCGCGTGAGCTCCGGGAGCCACGGTGACCGACCCCCGATCGCTGTCGCACGTCAAACCGGGACAGTCCAATCCCGGCAGCCGCAGGAAGGTCACCGTCACCTGCGACGTCCGCCTCAAGGCCACCACCCCGAGGCCCTCCGCCGTACCCTCACCGCGCCCGGGAGCCTGTGCCGTGAGCGTTCGGCGAGCGCGTCTGCGCGGGTGGAGTCCGAGGTGTCGTGCTGCTCCCCGCACGCGCGGGGATGGTCCCATCACCCAGAACCAGGGTGCGGAGGGCCCGGTCTGCTCCCCGCACGCGCTGGGATGGTCCCGGCCTGGTCTACGGCTACGGCGCCAAGGGCGACTGCTCCACGCTGCGCGGGGATCTCCGGACCGGGACACCAGTAATTCCGCCCCACCTTGTAGATCCGTTCCCCCGGCTGGCCGACGTCCTCGCAGGACCGATGGCCGGTGTTGCGTGTTGCTGACCGTGTTACTTGGCTGACGGCCGTCCGCCGGCGCTGCTGCCGTAGCTGGCTTGTGCCTTGCTGTGGTCAGTCGTCGTGAGCGTCGTCGGGCTGTTCGTGGAGGCGGGCCGCGAGGTCGTCGGACCAGGCTACGGCCCAGGCGCGCAGGGCGCTGATGGTGGTTTCGTCGATTCCGTAGGCGGTGAAGGCTTCGTCGTCGGTCCACTCGGCCCCTGCGAGGTTCGCCTGCAGGTCCTCCTGTTCGAAGCGGCCCCGGGCGTGGCGGCGGCCGAACTCCTCGAGATCGGCTGTGGTCCAGCGTTGCGATGCGGCGAAGACGTCGATCAGGTCGCGGGGTGCACCGCGGTCCCCGAGCGCACGGACCTTGGTCCCGATGACGTCTTCCTCCGCGAGGAGGGGACCGTGGGGGCTCTGGACGATGGGGCGCGAGAAGATCTCCTTGAGGATGTCGACCTCGCAGTCCTGCCCGGTGACCGGGTCGGAGACGGTGAAGCGGGCCGACAACGGCGCGGTCTCCAACGACTGCACCTGCCAACCTCGCGCTTCCAGGCCTGCACGAAGGTATGCGGCGATGTCCGCCATCGGGGCAGGGTTCTCGGTGGCGACATCAAGATCCTGACTGGGCCGCTCCACCAGCCGGTGCGCCCTGACTGCGTATCCGCCGGTCAGTACCAGCGGATACGGCGCACCGATCGCGATCACATCCGCCAGGAGCCGGGTGTGCAGCTCCGGCATGCCCTCCGTCACGCGGCTGCCCGAGCCCGCGCAGCGAGCTGAGGAAAGGCTTCCTCCCAGACGGTGCGCACGGTTCGTCCGACCAGAGTGCGCAGGACGGGCCACAGCTGCAGGAGCAACTCGCGGTTGAGGTAGGCGGTCAGGTCCTCGCGTAGGCCCTCGTGCAGCACCGCGCGGTACAGGCCCATCCGCTGACGGGGCTTGCCCAGGTCGTACGACGTCATCCCAGACCAGGCCACGTGCAGGGGCAACGTCACGATCCCCTCGGCCGGCCCGCGCAGCTCCTCCAGCGCTGCCGGCAGGCGCCCCCGGAACTTCTCCCGGTACAGCGCAAGGTCCTGCGCGAACGCGTCGGGAAGGCCGTCTGCCGCGGATGCGTGGGGGAGAGGACTGGCTGCCATACCCCCATTATGGCGACCTGCCCCCCGCGCATCGACGAGCAGACACGTGCACTGCATGCCGCAACCGTCACCGCCTGCAGTCCCCGCTCGCCTGCTCGACGAGATCCCAACACTCGCCAGGTCAGGGAGCGGTACGCTGCCTGCTCCCCGCACGCGCGGGGATGGTCCCGACGACCCGCGGCAGCTCACGAGCGGTAGGTGCTGCTCCCCGCACCCGCTGGGATGGCCCCTGAACCGCCCCGGTTCGAATGGAGACTCGATTTCATGAAAGGATCGAGTCATGGCACGACCTTCCCGTTACCCGCTTGAGCTCCGCCGTCGCGCGGTGCGCATGGTCGCCGAGGTAGGCGACGACTACCCGAACGAGACGGCCACCCTGCAGGCGGTGGCCGAGAAGCTCGGCATCGGCTCCCGCGAGACGCTGCGGAACTGGGTGAAGCAGCACGAGATCGATGCGGGGACACGTCCGGGGACGACGACGGAGGAGTCCGCCCAGCTCAAGGCGTTGAAGAAGGAGAACGCCGAACTGAAGCGGGCCAACGAGATCCTGAAGGCCGCGGCGAGTTTCTTCGCGGCCGAGCTCGACCGGCCACACACACGCTCGTAGCGTTCATCGACGAGCACCGGGACCGCTTCGGCGGCGTCGAGCCGATCTGCAGGACGCTCACCGAGCACGACTGCAAGATCGCCCCTTCCACCTACTACGCCCACCACAGACGTCGGAGCACGCCGTCGGCCAGGACCGTGCGCGATGTCGAACTGAAGGAACAGATCAGCGAGGTCTTCGAGGCCAACTACCACGTCTACGGGGCGAGGAAGATCTGGCGTGAGCTGAACCGGCAGGGCCGCCGCGTGGCCCGCTGCACCGTCGAACGCCTGATGCGCGAACTCGGCATCGCTGGGGCGGTCCGTGGTAAACGCGTGATCACCACGCTGCCCGGCGGGCAGGCCGAACGGGCGCCGGACCTGCCGGACCGCGACTTCGTCGCTGCCGCCCCGAACCGCTGCTGGGTCGCGGACTTCACCCACGTGAAGACCTGGGCCGGTGTCGTCTACGCCGCCTTCGTCGTGGACACGTTCTCCCGCCGGATCGTCGGCTGGTCCGCGGCCACCGTGAAGGAAACGGTCTTCGTCCTGGACGCCCTTGAGATGGCCGTGTGGCAACGTGACCGCGACCAACACCCAGTCCAGCCAGGCGAGTTGATCCACCACTCGGATGCCGGGTCGCAATATACGAGTTTCCGGCTCGCAGAGCATCTGGACGCCGCCGGCATCGCCGCCTCGATCGGATCGGTCGGCGACGCCTACGACAATGCCCTGATGGAGAGCACGATCGGCCTGTACAAGACCGAGCTGATCAAGCCCCGACGGCCCTGGAAGTCGCTCACCCAGGCCGAGTTGGCCACCGCAGAGTGGGTCGACTGGTACAACCACCGCCGACTCCACGGTGAGATAGGGCACGTTCCGCCCGTCGAATACGAAGCCAACCACTACATGGAATCCACGAAACCGCAGGTCACAACCATAATCTGAGATCTCTATCGAACCCGGGGCGGTTCAGTTGCCAGCGGCGCCCATGACGCGTCGATCCGGTTGTGGGACCTGGCATCCGGCGACCTCGTGCGCGCCTGGCTCGACATTCCCCGGCGCAGACGGACGTCGCGGCGTCGACTATTTTCGCGAGAGCAACTGGACCATGGGCGTGTGCGCGCTCGAGGACGTCGACGACCGCACCGTGTTGTTCAGCGTGCACGAGGACGACCACCTACGGCGGTGGGACCCGGCCACCGGCGACGAGATCGGCACCCCCACCCCGAACCGCTGCTGAAACAACCCAGGCCGCAGCCGACGTCGAGCGCGCGGCTGTCCACGGGTGCCGGCGCGTGCTCGACGAGCAGGCGCTTCTCCTCGTCCCCGAGCCGCCGGAAGCCTCGCCCCTCGGTGTAATGCTCGGACCAGTCAGTCCGGGTGTATCCCACGGATCACTCCTCGTTCGTGAAAGGCGGGGTGGTGGTGCGGTGTCAGGGCAGTTCGATGAGGCCGTAGAGGGCGGTCGGCTGCTTGGTCTGCAGCGCCCAGTGCCGGTCTCCGACCGACCAGTGCCACCACTCCGTGCCGTAGTTGATCAAGCCTGCGGCGGACAGCGCGCGACCCAGCGTGGCCCGGTTCGTGCGGGCCCGGTCGCTGAGGCCGGGTGCGTCGGTGTAGAAGGCGCCGTCGGACTCCTCCGGGGAGGCGTTGACGCGCGTGCCCATGTCCAGCTCGCGGCCCTGTTGGTCGGTCAGCGTCACGTCCACGGCCGCGCCGGCGGAGTGCGGCGCGATCTCCGGAGGCGAAACGAAGCGGCTGGCGGCCTGACGAAGCTCTGCTGGCGGCCAGTCCGGGTTGGCGCGGGAGAGCTCCTTCGAGTACTCCTCGAAGTACTGCCGCTGCAGCGCCGGGGGCCGGTACCCCTCGATGAACAGCAACCGCAGCCCGTCGGGCAGCAGTGACTGGGCGTGGAGCAGCCGGCTGAGGACTCCGTGCCGGACGTGGGCCCAGGCCCCGGTGGCGTCGCGTTTGCGGTCGTCGACCGTCAGGCCGTGTGCGCGGACGTCGACCAAAGCCTCGCCAAGGTCCTGCACGGGGATCGCCGCGACCCTCGAATCGGACATCAACACAATGCCGTCGCTGTTCATGCGTTCCCCCAGGTGTCGACGTATGCGGCCACGCCGGTACGGCGGGCTTCCTCCACCGCGCGGAGTCGCGCGAAGTCGCCTTTCGGCATCAGCGGCTGCCACTGCTGAAGGGGCAGGACACGGGCCTCGTCGTGCTCGCGTGCGTCGAGCGTGATGGCGCGGATCTGTTCGGCGGTGAGACGCCCGCCGTCGAAGACGAGCTGAAGGGTGCTGTAGGGGCGCTGTGCCCGGGGCTGCCCGTACACGGTGGCCAGCAGCCGGGGCGGACCCTTGACGCTCATGCCGGTCTCCTCCCGGCACTCGCGCACGGCCGCATCCCAGGGCCGCTCGCCCAGATCCATCGCGCCGCCGATCATGTGCCAGGGATGGGAGGGGGAGTAGACGGAGTGCAGTTGCAGGGGCCGGTCTTCCTCGTCGGTGACGTACAGGCACACGAACGCGACCGCCTTGGGCAGTGACTGGGCGTACTGCTCCGGCGGCACCCACGTCTCCTCCGGCTGCGCGTTGTGCGCTGCGACGGCGCATTTGCTGTGCCGGGTCATCCGCATCAGTGCCGGGCTGCCACTGAAGCCGAGCTCCCGGTACAGCGGCGCAGCCTCCGCGCTGGTGTGCAGCTCGAATAGGGTGATGTGTTCGTCGGCCAGGTGGTCAACGAGCGTGCCGACAACGGCCCGCGCGTAGCCGCAGCGACGGTACTGGGGATGGGTGGCGACCATCTGCACGCGAGCGGCCAGCCCGTGCGGGTAGGACGGCGCAGTAAGAACCGGGTGGATCAGCCCGAGAGCACAGGCGACCGGCCCACCGGTGGGGGAGTCGATGACGAACGCGCGCGCGTCGCCGTCCGGCATCAGACGGACGGCCAGCTCGTCCGCGCACCGCCGGATCCACTGAGCGCTCAGCGGCGTCGACAGGATGTACTCGGAGCGCAGCTGGATGATGGCGGCGGCGTCCTGTGGCGCAGCCGCGCGTACCAGGAATTTTTCAGCGGCGCGCCGTTCGCCGTGCGGGGAGGTGGGATCAGTGTGCACCGGGTTGCTCCTTCGACGAGAGGGTCGCGTCGTGCTTGGTCCGCAGCCGGGCCAGCGTGCGGTGGCCGCGTTCGACCAGTTCGGAATCACCGTGGGCGGCCCCGTACGCGATCCCGCTCACGGAATCGAGAGCTGCGTCGATGACCAGCCGGGCCTCCTCGGCGGCGGTCAGGGACCTGCCGTACCCGGCCAGAAACGCCTCGAAGAGGTCGGGGCGACCGACCCAGGCGTCGGACAGGCGGACCAGATCCCGTACGGCCGGTCCCGGCTCACTGCGCTCGAGGTCGATCACCGCCACGAAGACGTCGGGATCGTCCGCCTCATCTGCGGCGTCGGGGGTGTAGAGGATGTTGCGCAACTGGAAGTCCCCGTGGGTTTCCACCCATTCCAGCGGCTGCAGATACTCGGCCCGCCGGACGAGCTTGCGGACGAACTCCTCATCGCCCGGGTTCAGATGGGGCCGCGCTCCGGCCAGGTGCCGGTCGGCCTTGGCAACGGCCGGGCCACTGCCGGCAGGCGTGGGCCGTGCGGGAGAGGACTGGTGGATGCGCCGGGCCAGCGCGCCGATCCGGTGGAAGACCGCCCTTTGCCGATCCGGGGCAAGGACGGCGCCGTGCAGACGCCTTCGATGTACGCGAGAGTGGGGAGAGCTTTCAGCAGTGCCCGGGGGACTTGTCCGGTGCCGGTACCCAGGTCCAGCAGTGTTGGATCGGGAAGGTCCCGGACAGTGTCGGCCAGCAGCTGGGCAGCTTCGGCGGGCACACCCGGCCGGTAGCGGTCGTACTCGGCGGCGGCCGCCGCGAATAGTGCTTCCTGGCCCGCATGCAGGCTCGGGGAGGGATCGTCGGGATAGGTCACGCGGATGCTCCCTCGTCGAGCGCACGGCGGGTGGGAAGGCGCCAGGACAGACGGCCGCACGCGGATACGGCCCGCTGGCCACCGTCCGGCTCGAAGAGGAGGCGGTAGCGGCTAGGGCTGCCGGCTGCCTGCCACCGGACGGCCAGGTCCTGGAGTTCCTTCCAGATGTCGCGCGGACCGTGGGTGGTGACGTTCCGACGAGAGCGCCCCACCGGCTCCACCCGTAGCCAGGATCCGCAGGCGGGCGCGCCGATGGACAGGTGCTCGGCGCCGAAGTCGCGCACCAGCCCGCCGAGGAGGTGGTCTGCGGCCAGCCACAGGCCCCGGTCGGTGTCCGCGGGCGGCGCCAGCATGCTCCGCTGCGTCCAGGTGCCAGGCTCGGTGGCGATGCGTTGCCGGAAGTCCTCGCTGAGCCAGATCCGTTCCATGCCGTGCCCGGCTCGGTGGGCGAACTCCACCGCCCGCAGCTCTCCGGTGATCTGACCGTCGGCGGTGCGCTCCACGACGGCGAGGGCGGGCCAGGACGGTGACGCGCTGGTCACGTGCGCCAGCAGTTTGCCGCCGGGGGCGAGCTGCTCGACGAGCGCCGCCGGCACACGCCCCACCGCGTACGACACGAAAACGCGGTCGAACTTCCGTCCCGGTAGACCCTGTTCGCCGGACCCGCACACCACCTCCGGTCGGAAGTCCAGGTCGGCAAGCCGGACCCGGGCCGCGTCGGTGAGGTGTCGGTCCCGGTCGAGGGTGACCACCTCCTGGTCGCCGCAGACCTGGCAGGCCACCGCGGTGGTCACCCCTGCGCCCGTCCCGACGTCCAACACCCGCTGACCCGGATGCAGATCCAGCTCCTCCAGCAGCGAGGCGGTCAGGCCCATCACCGTCGACATCGACGTGATCGACGCCCCCGACCGCGTCCCGCGCGCTCTGCCCAGCAGCGGTTCCCCGTCGTGCTGGACGAGCACACTGGCCCCGCCATACAGCAACCCGAGCAACTCGGGACGGTCCTGCGGCGCCGACCAGCCCAGCAGGTCCCATTGCGGAGGCTCCTCGCCCGGGGCGCTGCGCCGCACGTACGCCTGTGGCATCAGCACCTCGCGGGGCAGCGCGAGCAGAGCGTCGCGCACCGGCCCAGGCCAAAGCCCGTCCTTCTTCTCCAGCTCGGCGACCATCGCTGCCCGCGCGTCGACTGGATTCACTTCGGCACCCGAAGGTGGGTTGCTGTCGGCCGGCCGTCCTGCTTGCCCTGGTGTCCGGCCGGCCGTGGCTGGGCTCGCGTCCAGGGCCGTCATCGTCCGTCCCACCCCATGTGCGAGTACAAGCGCCCCGCGAGCACTCCGTCGATCGCCTGGCGGGTGTAGGGCACGACGGCGGCCGGGAGATCCTTCGGGTTCCACCACCGCCACTCCACGCACCGGTCGGGCTCCAGGACGGCCGGGGTGCCGGACCAGGTGCGGGCCCGGAAGACGAGGCCGATACGCGGGCGGGCGGACGGCGAGTCCACGAGGTGGACAAGGTGCACGAGCTCGACGTCGCCCGGCTCGATGATCAGCCCCGCTTCCTCCTGAGCCTCCCGGATCAGGCATCTGATCGCTTCTTCCCGCTCGCAGTGCCCGGCCAGGAAGTGCCACGTGTTGCCCGCGTATGCAGAGTCGGGGTGGCGCAGGCCGAGGAGGATCCGGCCGTGGTTGTCCTCCAGGTAGAGGTGGACACCCACGATGTGGAGCTCGGTCCCCTCCGGCGCCTCGTCGCGCAGCAGCCGGGCCGTGGCCGGCGGCTTGCTGGCGGGGGGATGCTCTGCCGCGTGCCGGCGGATCAGGTCACCGAGACCGGGGCTCAGGTGCAACTGCTCCAGCGTGTCCGGGGTGAACCACCGCAGCAGCACGCCCTCTTGCAACTCCACCGTCTCCGGATCACCGTTCCAGCGGCCCACGAAGACCTGGATCGGCACCGCGAAGCCGTCGACGCTCGACGCCTCCTCCAGGGCATAAGGCGTCAGGCCATTCACCTCCAGGCCGGGGACCTCTTCGGCGAGCTCCCGCCGCAAGGTCGCCTCCAGGTTGACGTCCTCCACCGTACGGCCGCCGCCGAGGAGAGCGAACGTGCCAGGGGCCCAGATGCCTTCACGATGGTCCCGCAGGTGAAGCAGGTATCTGCCGTGGCCGTCGTGGATCAGAGCGGAGGCGTTGACGGGCTCTGGCTGCCCCTCGAGGCCCTGGTTGCGGGCGTCCAGGAGCTTGGCACGCAAGGTCGGGGACCTGACGTCGGCGAACTCGAGCCACCGGGCGCCGGCAACCTCCTCGTCCTGCAATGTGAGCCGGGGGTGCTGCTCGGGCACGAGGTAGAAGACGAAGCGGAAGTCGAAGTGCTGGTGGGAGCCTTCGCCCTTGGCGGGGTTGGCGTCGATGTCGTGGACGTCGATGTCGTGGACGTCGATGTCGATCGGAGCGCCGAGGAACTGCGGGCTCAGGCACAGGTCGCCCGGCTGGATGCCGGTCTCCTCGCACACTTCCCGCAGCGCCGCGGCCAGCAGCGTCCGGTCGTCCTCGACACGGCCGCCCGGAGCGAGGAGCAGCCCCGTGACCTTGTGGCCGATGTGCAGAACGCGTTGGTTTTGGTCGATGACCACCGCGCTGCAGGTGACGTGACCGGGGGGCGTGGCACGGCTGGCCGGTGCGTCGGCTCCGTCCAGGAGGGACAACAGCCCGGCTAGGGCATCCCGCTCGTGCGGATGCCGGGCCAGGTACGCCTCGGCGGTCGCGCGGATGTGGAAACGGGTGAGCGGCACGTCATCACCTCGGGACGGCATTTGTAGGGCGGGGTCGTCTGCGGCCGTGGGTGCGGCCGCTTCGGCGGGGCGTACGGAGGTGGCGCCGGGGCCGCTCATGCGAGGGTCTCGCGCTTCGAGCCGACGCGCTCGGACGTGATCTGGTAGGACAGCAACTGCTGAAAAAGGCCCGGCTGTTGGGAGAGCTGGGCGTAGGTGCCCTCCTGGACGATCTTGCCGTCGTCGAGGACCACGATGCGGTCGGCGATGGCGACATTGGTGATGCGGTGGGTCACCAGCAGCACGGCCCGGTCCCGGGCGAGGGTTCGCAGCCGCTGGAAGATGCGGTACTCGGCGCGGGGATCCAGGTTCGCCGTCGGCTCATCGAGGACCAGCAGACCGCCCTGGCGGAAGAACGCCCTCGCCAGGGCGATGCGCTGCCACTGGCCGCCGCTGAGCTCCTCCCCGTTGAGCCACTCGCGGGCCAGGAGGGTGTCCAGGCCGGCGCCGAGCTTGTCGACGACTTCGTCGGCGTCGGCCGCCTCGCACGCCTCGCGGACCGCCGCGTCGCCACGCGCCGTGGGCTGTCCCTGGGTCACGTTCTCGCGCACGGTCAGTGGCCAGTGGGCGTAGTTCTGCGGCACGAGCGCGACCTGCCGCCACAGGGCCTGCGGGTCGCAGTCGCCGGTGGGGACGCCGTCCCACAGCACCTGCCCGCCTGTGGGCAGGTAGAGGCCGCTGACCAGCTTCGACAGCGTCGACTTGCCCGAGCCGTTGAAGCCCACCAGCGCCGTGACCTCGCCCCGACGTAAGGTCAGGGAGACGTCGGACAGTGCGTCGCGGTCCTTGCCGGCATACCGGTGGGTGACCGACTTGACCTCGATCGTCTCCGGCGGCTCAGGGCGGTGCGGGCCCCGGCGCATGCGGAAACCGCCAGCCTTGTCCAGGAAGCCGCTCCAATCGTCCATGTACAGCCCGGTCCGCACGGCGCGCGCACCGACGGCCACCAGACCGCGGACCGACATGCCTACCGTCTGCAGGGCGAAGACGGCCGTCCCGGCATGCCCGACGGTGATACGGCCGGTCGCGAGCAGCCACGCGACCGCCGCCCACACCACCGCCGACCCCAGCCCTCCGCACAGCGCGCCGACGAGGGACATCCGGGCGCCCTTGTCGGCCGCGGCCCGGTCCTCGTGGTTGATCCGGGCGACCGTGTGCCGGTACCGGCTGGACAGGAAGTCGGCCATGGTGCCTGCGCGGATCTGGTCGGCGGCGTCCTTGGTGTAGATGTGCCAGCGCAGCACCGACAGCATCCGGTTGTCGCCGTTGCTGCGGAGGTTCGCCAGGTACCGGACGCGTGCAGCGCTCACCTGGGCCAGGGCCTGCGGCAGGCTGGCTGCGACGAGGAGCGGGAGAAGGACCCAGTGCACGCCGGTCAGCACGATCGCCCCGGCGAGGAAGCTGGCGCCCGACGCGATCAGGTCCTGGCCCTCGTTGATCAGGTCGCCGGTGACCTGGGCGCCGCGGTCGGCGGCTTCCCGGTCGCGGTTGAAGTCGGGGTCGTCGTACGCGCACAGCTCGACCTCGGCACAGCCGGTCAGCAGCATCTGCTCGGCCTCGCGTGACATCAGCGGGCCCAGTCGGGAGGACAGCCAGTTGACGGTAATTCCGAGGAGCGCCCGCACACCGGCGGCACCGGCGAGAAGGGCGACGGAGGGCCACGCCTGAAGGAGCCGGTGGTAGACGTCTCCGCTGCGCAGCAGGGCGGTCAGGGTGCCGGCGATGGCGACCAGGCCGAGGGCCTGCGTCACGCCGGTGACGGTCTGGCACAGCAGGAGGCCGACGGTCGCTCGTCGGTCGACGCGCCAGGCGAGAGCCAGCGAACGGCGTACCAGTTGCGGCAGGCGGCGGGCCATGTCGCGCATCCGAATTGAGCGGCCGGCTGCCTCGCGGCTGCCGGTCAGGTCGACGTACCGCATCTGCGGCTCGGGAGCGGGCGCGGGCGAAGTGGCCGCCGGCGAGGGTGCGGACGGTCCGGCGGACGGCGCGGAGGGGGACGCTGCGGGGGTGGTGCGCGGTCCCGGAACACTGTCGGCTGATGTATCGGTGGGCTCACTCATGCCGCCCACCCCGTATCCGGACGTGCTGAGCTGAGCTTGCTGTCAACGCTGTGCGTGATCACGCCGGGCGGCCGCCGTTCGATTCCGGGAAGCTGCTGCAAGGGGGCACGGGTGGGGTGCATGGCGTGTCCTCCGTCTGGGCGTAGGTGTGGCACTGATGCTCTAAAAACGCACTGGACCTGGTCCCGTCACGGCCCGATCGGAGGGCATTTGGTGAACGGGAGTTCTAATGCCAGGGGCTGGGCGGGCGGGCTCTGGGCGGTCGCGACTCAAACTCGTTCGATCAGGGCGGTTCACTCCTTCAGGGGGTTGCGGACAGCACGGACCGGGCCGCGGCGGAAGTCCGCGGCGGCCGTGCTGGCGGGTGTTCAGAACAGGACGGGCGGGAGGGTGTCAGGTGTTGAGGACAGTGAAGGCGACGGAGGGGAAGCGGCGGCCGTTGACCTGGAGGGCGAGGGAGTAGGAGCCCGGTGAGACCTTCCACCGTGCGGTCGAGCGCAGCGGGTGGGCCTTGGCGAGCCGCAGTTCCTGGTCGGCTTCGGCTGTGGCGCGGCGCAGGAAGGAGACCTTCTCCCGCGGCTGGCCGTTCTGCCCCGTGGTGGCGATCACGATCATCACGTGGACTGGTGCGGTGGTGGTGGCGGTGAGTGCGGCGGAGAAGTTCAGGGTGTCGCCGTCGCGTAGTTCGGTGCGCTCCAGGGTGAGGGGGGTGAGCGCGATGGGCGCGTCGTGGGCGTAGCCGAGGATGGCGTAGGCGGGCGGCCAGCCCTCCTTCAGCCGGTTGCGCAGGGCGCCCCGGGCGATGAAGGCGAAGTGCTCGTCTGTGAGTCGGCCCGATTGCTTCCACCGCTGAAGGGTGGTCAGCACGAGGTCGGGCTGGCTGGCGGCGATGTCGCTGAGGTGGTTGGCGACGGAGGTGCGGACATAGAGTAGCGACCGGGCGCCGGTGACCGGGTGGGTCAGGATGATCGGGTGCTCGACCTCCGGGCGGTCGGCCCGGCTCCCGGCCGCGATCGACGACTGGCCGCCGCTGGCCTGGCTCTGCAGGACGCCGAGCTGTTCAATGGAGTGCACGGCGCGCATCCCTCGATCCGCTGCTGCATCGCCGTGGTGAGGCCGGCGTAGGCGCGGGTCGAGTCGGCGAAGCGGGTCTCGCCGCCCTGTGCGGGGGTGATGACCGAGTACAGCATCGTCGCCGAGGTGAGTTCGGGCTTGAAGCTGTTGTCGGCGTGCCATTCCTCCTCGTTGTCGCCGTCGTAGATGCCGACGTGCTCGCCGTCCTCGACGATGTTACTGATGACGGTCAGGCCGGGAAAGCCGCCGACGGCGTAGCGGCGGTCGACGCTGGTGTCCACCGTTCCGAAGCAGGAGGCGACGGTCAGGAGATCGGCGTGGGTCAGGTGCTGACGTGGCACGATCAGCAGCCGGTGCTGTTGAAGGGCTCGCGCCAGCTGGGGTGCGAGGTCTTCCGCCTGGGTCGCGAGGTTGCAGTCGACGACGTCACCGAAGCCGCGCTCATCGAGCGGGCGCAGCGGCAGGGACATCGCGGCTCCTTTCCGGTCGGTGATCTCGGTGATCAGAACTGGGGTGACTGCTGGAAGACGGTGATGTCCTTGACGCCGGAGGCCGCCATGCACAGCCGCTCGATGCCGATACCGAGTCCGACGCTGCCGGCCGGCACGCGCCCGGCGTCGATCGCCTCTCAGGCCAGGGCCTGCTCGTCGTCGTACAGGTCCACCGCGCGGGCCCGTTCGACGAACGCGGTCCGGTCGGGCTCGTCCTCGTAGCCGTGGACGACCTCGATGCCGTCGACCAAGAGCTCGAAGCGGTTGAGGATGGCGGCCGCGCCGGGCGCGAGGCGGGCGCACGGCTCGTCCCCGCCGACCGGGTACTCGGTGAGGAACAGCGCGGCGCCGGTGCTCTGGGCCTCCAGCTCGCGCTCCACGAACTGCCCGAGCACCGTCTTGAACGGCACGTCCGCGCCTATGCCCAGGTGCGCGGCCATCTGTGCGGCCAGGTCACCGAGGGGTTCACGGCGCAGGTCGATGCCGAACTGGTCGCGGATGTGGCCGGCGACGGAGACCCGCTGGGGGTGTACGGGATGTGCGGGCCGATCAGCTTCTCGGCGAGCGCCATGAGGAACTCGAAGTCCTCGTCGGCGGCGTAGAGGTCGAGCATCTGGAACTCGGGCGCATGGAGCTCGTCCGCCTTATCGGGCCGGAAGCACGGGCCGATCTCGAAGACCCGCTGGTGGTGCTCCATGTTCACCCGCAGGGCCGGGCCGATCATCGCCCGCAGGAACCGCCCGCCGTCATGGTCCACCGGGAGACGGCGCCCCGGGCCGAGGTCGGCCCTCCGCAGCGTCGGAGTGGCCACCTCGACGAAGGTCTCTGAGCGGAGCGTGTTCCGCAGGCTGAACAGCAGGTCCGACTTCATGACGACGGGGTTGAGCACGGGTGCTCCTCAAGATCGGGGTCTCCGACGGCAGTTGGGGGGAGGCCGGGCCCACGGCGATCTCGTGCGTGGCTTCTCGGCGGAGCCTCAAACTAGCCGCGCCGACGCGAGCAGCAGAAGCCCTTCCACCGGCGCCGCCGAGTCCAACGGCCCAGATCTGCCGCCCATTCAGGACCGGACTTCGGCGTCTTCGCACCTCAAGCGGTATGTGCGCGCAACGGGCACGCAACGGTCCCGTGCAACCGGCGCAACGCCCAGAACCGTTGCGGCCCTCTTCGGCGCAGCCCTAGCGTGACTGGCCAAGCGCCCAGCGCGATCGCGCCACGTAACGCTCATCCGCAGATGGACAAGACGTGCTCCGGCGCGACCTTCTCCACCGGCGTGCGCCTGCGCCAATGGCGTGCGGAGCCGATGGTTCAGCACCTCACCGGACCCGCGGCCCGGCAGTTCCACAGCCCGATCACACGGATTCGCGGATCACCCGCGACCGAAGAGGGAGAACTCGATGACCGCTACCGCCGGAATGACCCCGGACACCGGCCTGAAGGCCGGCATGCGCCCGGACGCCTCCGAGCTGAAGGCCGGGATGCGCCCGGACGTCCCCGCGCTGAAGTCGGGCATGCGCCCGGACGCCCCGGAGCTGAAGCTCGGGATGCGCCCTGACGCCCCCGCGCTGAAGGCCGCGATGCGCCCCGACAGCGCCGCCGTCGCCGCCTGACCTGCGGCTGAACCACCCCTCGTCCGGCTCCGGCGCGCCCGCCCACGGCAGGTCGCCAGTGCACTGTCCGACCGCGGGCGCGTCGGAGCCGGGCACGTCCCCACCCGCACCGCATCCGACTGGAGGACCTGATGGGCAGCCCCGCCGCCAGCAGGACCTGCAACGGAACCGGAGCCCCCGGCCCCGTCCGCAAGGCCCTCGGGCAGCAGCTCATCGCCGACCTGGAGAAGCTCTGCGGACGCCCGACCATCGGCCTGTGGGACGTCGCATGGGACCTCGTCGCGATCGCCGCCGCGGCGATCACCGGCCACCTCATCGGTCACGTCGTCGGCCCCCTGCTCGCCGTCTGCTACATCGGGGTGCGCCAGCGCCACCTGTCCAACCTCGGGCACGAGTGCGTGCATTCCAAGCTCATGGCCACCCGCCGCGGCAACCGGGCCATCGGCTACATCCTGACAGGCCTGCTCGGCGAGGGCTTCGAGCCTTACCGCAACAGCCACTACGTGCACCACGCCAAGCTCGGTTCCGACCACGACCCGATGTTTCAGTCCTACCGCGCAGGCAACATCCGCGCCGTGGGCCAGGCGCCCAGGGGCAGAGTGACCGTCCGGTAACTTACGAGACGTCGGACGAGGTCTCGTTCACCCATTTCTGTGCCGCCGCGAGGTTGGGGGCGGTGCCGGCCGGTTCGTAGGTGAAGCCGTTCCACGCGAGGAGGGCCCGTGCCTCGTCGGGCTGTACGTGGCTGCCGCCGCCGTGCAGTGGCCGGTGCTTGCGGTAGACGTCCATCGGCGGGCGCAACGCGGCGAGGAGATCGTCGCCGTCGACGCGCGGGACGGCGCGGGATGGTTGGTTCGGCGGTCCGGGACGGGAGTGCTTGCCCATGTGCTCGATGGTCTCTCAGGCGGCGATCGTGGTCGGCCGGGCGGCGGCAAGGTCCCGCGCCCTCGTACGGACGTCGTCGACCGCGGCGGTTCCGTACGGGCGTGCGGCGTCCAGCAGGGTGCCGAGACGGGAGGCCACGAGGGTGGAGTCGACGCGGGCGGCGTCGTCGAGCGCCTGGTGGGCCGCTTCGGCGCCCCGCTCGGGGTCTTCCTCGTCGAACAGGGCGGCGGCCAGGCCGATGCGGTCCATGACCTTCACACGGTCGAACCCGGGCTTGCGGAGCTTGAGCGCGTCTTCGAAGTGCACGCTGGCCGCCTGGCTCGGACCGTTGAGCCAGGCGAGGTCGCGGGCGGAGACCGCGCGGGCGCCGGCGTGCTCGGCGGCATCGAAGTAACTCACCCACTCGGGGACGTCGTCACCGAGCCCGTCCGCTAGGAGTTCATCGGCGGCATTGAGGTGCGTCTCGGCCTGATGCGCGTCACCGAGAGCCGCGTGCACCCGGCCGGTCTGGGAGGCGACCAACGCACTCGTTGCGGGCATCTTCGCCTTCGCGGCGGCGACACCGAGGAGACCGAGAGCGTCCTGGGGGTGCCCGAGGTAGATCATCTGGTGCGACATGCGGGTGACGATCTCCACCCCGCGGTCGCGCTGCCCGGCCTCGCCTGCGGCATACGTGCCGTAGCTCCAGTACCGCTGTGCTTGGGGTACCGGCCGCTGTCATGGCTGACCCACCCGGCCGGCGCCGCCAGGTCGGCGGTCGCCGAGAAGACCCGAGTCTTCAGGCTCCCCGGGACGCCGTCCTGGATGCGGCTGGCGACCTCGGCGAGCTGGGCGACGATTGCCGAGCGGTACAGGCCGCCGCCCTTGGAGACGTCGGCCGTGGTGAAGAAGGCGGTCACCTCCTCCAGTGCGGTCACGGTGTCGGCGTCGAACCCCTTGCGAGCGTTGTTCAGGGCGCGGGCGGTGCCGCCGAGCATCCGTTCGGCGGCGAGGATCAGCGGGGCGCCGAGGGCGAGTTTGAGGGTGTCGCGGCGGTTCATGAACAGGTCCATCTGTGTCCATCCGGCCAGTGCCTGGGCGGCTGCCTCGGTCAGCAGCGGGAGCTGGATGCTATCCAGCACCGGCCCCGTGGCCACCCACCCGAGATCACCGGGAGTGAGTGGCTGGCCGACCGCTTCGGAGAGGACATCCGCGAGCAGGGCGGGGACTGGCGGGCGGGGCTTCTCGCCGTCGATCCAGAGGCGGATGCGGGTCGTGTCAGGGGCGATCTGCCTCTGGCCTTGGGCTTTGGCCGTCGCGGCGATACGCCGGGCGATCTCGCCGTGGCGTCCTTGTCGTCGGTCTTAACCCGCCGGTAGGTGAACATCTTCACTCCGAGCGGATGCGCGAGAAGGACCTCGGCCCCGGCCTCCGCCAGGGCGTCGGCGGCCCAGTACCAGCCGTAGGTGGCCTCCAGCACCACCTTCGGGTGCGGGCCTGCCTTGGCCACCTCTGCCTTCAGCGCGGCGGGACTGTTGTCGATCCGTACCCGGCCCAGCCGCTGCCCCTCCGGGGTCATGCGCAGCAGCACCGAGCGACGGGCATGCAGGTCCATACCCACGACTTGGGGCCCGCCGTAGGCTTGCTCACGGCCATCAGGGGCCTCCTGCCTGTGGACGGTTACTTCTTCTCCTGGACCGAGCATCGTCCGCACCCGGCCGGAGCGGGAGGCCCCGCTCCTTCATCGCATCAGGTGAGCGGTTGAGTCCTGAATGAGTTGCTGCGCTGCCGAAAACGTTCTACCTGCGTGTTGAGTTGTTCGAGATGCCGACCGATGCGGTCGAGAGCTTGCTCTCCTTCCGGGCCAAGGCCCGTGCGGTCCATCAGGCGGAGTGAACGCAGCAGGGGATGCAGGACCTGGTCGCGATGCGTGGCGGGGTCGTAGATGCCGGCGGCGGCCATGCGGGTGACACGGGTATGAAAGCCTGGGATGCCGTGTCCGGGCATGGTGAAGTCGCAGATGACGTCGGCGAAGGCTTGGGTGAAGAGGTCGGGGGTGAGGTCGAGGCCGTCGGCGCACAGGTCGCGGTAGAAGAGCATGTGCAGGTTCTCGTCGGTGGCGATGCGGCTCATGAGCTGTTCGCCGAGTGGATCACCGCAGGCTCGGCCGGTGTTGCGGTGAGCCTGTCGGGTGGCCATCTCCTGCACGGTTACGTAGGCAAGCCCGTGAGGGAGGGTGGGTTGCTCGCTTCGATGGCCGGCCGACACGTGCTGCATGCGGTCGCGTTCCAGACGGACAGGGTCGACGGCCCGGCGTGCGTGCAGATAGGCGCGAAGGGCATCAGCGTGGCGGGCTTCCTCGGCCGTCCACCGGTGCAGCCAGGCGATCCAGGCTCCCTCGCGTCCAACGCGGCTTTGGACGTCGTGATGGTAGCTGGGCAGGTTGTCTTCGGTAAGGAGGATGATGACCAACGCATCGCGTACCGCGTCCGGAAGGGGGCAGTCGTCGGGCCGCCAGGGGGATCCATTCAGCGGGCCGTCGAAGTCGCGGGCCTCGGACCAGGGGATGTAGGTGTGAGGAAACCATTCGCGGGCCGTGGCCAGGTGCCTGTCGAGATGACGCGCAACATAGGGCTCGAGTTCGGTGCGGACGTCGATCTGGCCCCGGACGTGGGGGCGTGGCGTGGGGAGAGACATCACAGCTCCTTGCGGCCGGGCGGCTGGTTCAGCAACCCTGGAGGATCAGGGCGGCGTTCTGCCCCCCGAAGCCGAATGACGTGGTGGCCACCGCTTGAACGCGTTTGGATCGGGGCGTCTTGGTCACGACATCCAGGTCGATGTCGTCGTCGAGCTGGTCGAGGTTGGCGGTGGGATGGATCAGCTGGTGTCTCAGGGTGAGAGCGCTGACGGCGGCTTCGATGGCTCCAGCTGCGCCCAGGGAATGGCCCAGAATGCTCTTGGTGGCAGTGACCGGCGGCGGCGTGCCGAAGACGCCATGCAGCGCGTGGGCTTCCGTGCGGTCGTTGAGGGGGGTCGACGTAGCGTGCGCGTTGACATGGTCGATGTCCTGGGGACACAGATCGGCGTCGGCGAGGGCAGCATTCACCGCGCGCTGTGCGCCAGTGCCCTGGGGGTGTGGCGAGGTGGCGTGATAGGCATCGCCGCTTGCCCCGTATCCGGTCAGCAGCGCGTAGGGGCGGACCCGGCGGGCGCGGGCGTGGGAGACCCGTTCGAGGATGAGCATGCCTGCTCCCTCGCCGAGAACGAATCCGTCGCGGTTGGAATCGAAGGGCCGGGACGCGCCGGCCGGATCGCGGGTACGGGTGGACAGTGCTCCCATGCGCCAAAAGGCGGCCGAGGTGACCGGGCTGGCGCTTTCGCTCCCGCCGGCGATGGCGATGTCGCACATGCCTGCGCGCAGAAGCAAGGCTGCGGTGCCGATGGCGGTCGCTCCCGAGGCGCATGCTGTGCTGGTGCACAGGGTGGGGCCCTGGGCGCCCAGCATCATGCCGACGTATCCGGCGGCCATGTTGGGTACGCTACGTGGGACGAGAGTGGGCGGGATGGCCTGGAAGCGGCCCTCGGCCAGGGCAGCGCACGCGGTCGGTGTCTGATCGTGGGTTGTGCCGCCCACGCCGATGACGACCGCGACACGGGGTGCGTCCCAGTCGTCCTGGTCCAGGTCGGCGTCGGCGACGGCTTCTCGGGCGGCTGCCACTGCGAATCTGATGAATGGGTCGGCTCGCCATGCCAGCCCGGGTGCGGCCGCCTTGACCGGTGCGGCAGGGACACGGCAGGCGAAGGGAACGGGCAGGCCTGCGAGGTCGGGGTCGGGCGCCGCAGTCGGCGTGCCTTCGCACAGTCGCTGCCAGGTATCAGGGACGCCCACCCCTGCCGCGGTGACCATACCGATGCCGGTGATGGCGATCTGTGCGGGCCGGTTCACTCGGTGACCAGGTCCCCGGAGCCGACGACGGGCGCCTGCGCCACGGCCTGGGTCACGACCCGTGCGGCCTCGCTGTAAGGCGTCCCTGGGGAGATCGGTAGCTCCAGGCTGGAGATCTCCTTGTGTGTCTGGGATTCGATGGCCACCAAGAGTTCCAGGAGTCCCAGGGAATCAAGGCCTAGAGCTTCAAGAGTGGCGTCCTCAGTCAATCGGTCGGCGGGGATCTCGAACTGTTCGACGACGATCGTCTTCAGTGCTTCTTCGGTGAAGGGTGTTTCCGAGGCGGTCAAGGTAGCCTTCCGTCGACCGTGAGGATGATGGGGCAACCCCTTTGATATCGGCGCTGTTGGCACTCTGCGGCGTGGGACACCCGTAGCTGGTCAGAATCACCGCAATGGCGGACCACCTGGCTGGGCATCCGTCGCTGCCCGGCCCGGTAGCCAGCGCGCGGTAATGAGGGCTGCGGCAAGCACTACGGCGGCTGCGGCCAGTGCGGCGTGGGACATCCCGTGGACGAACGCGTCCTCGGCCGCCGCGCGTAGCCGCTCACGTGCTCCGGGAGGCAGCCGATGGGCGATTGCCGCGGCAGACAGCACGTTGTCCGCAGCAGTCGATGCCTGGAGCGGAGCGGACGCGTGGGCGCGCGTGAGGGTGCCCTCGAGCTGATGCGTGTACACGCTGGAGAGAAGCGAGCCTTGTACGGCGACTCCGAGAGCGGCACCGACCTGACGGGTGGCGTCATTGACCGACGAGCCCAGCCCCGCCCTCGAAGACGGGACGGCGTTCATGACGCACGCGGTTGATGCCGCAGCGGTCAGCCCCGCGCCCGCACCCGCCAGGACGAGGAACACCAGCAGACGCCCGTACCCCGAACCGGCGGGCGTTTGCGCCAGAAGGCCAAACGCGGCCGCCACGGAAACCAGCCCGAGCAGCACACTCGTCTTCTCACCCCAACGGGCTGTGATCCCCAGCGACAGCGCCGCGCCCGCCATGAGTCCGGCCGGGAGCGGCAGCACCCGCAGCCCCGCCTGCCACGGCGTGTAGCCCAAGACCCCCTGCAAATACAGGGTGACCACGAAGAGCGCACCAAACAGTGCGAACGACATCATGGCCAGCGTGAGGGCCGCCGTGCTGACCCTCGCCGGAGCCACCAGTGCGAGAGACAGAACCGGGGAACTGCTGCGGTGTTCCACGATGACGAAACCCGACAACAGCAACCCTGCCGTCGCGTACGCAACGAGCGTGAGCGGATTAGTCCATCCACGAGCAGGGCTTTCGATGATGGCCCACACCAGGACCAGCAGCCCGCCCGCCGAAAGAAGGGCGCCCGGCACGTCGAAGCGGGTACGAGAGTGAGGGCGGCTCTGGTGCGCAGGCACGAGCGCCAGCGTCAGGGCGATGGCGAGGGCGGCGATGGGGATGTTGACCCAGAAGGCAGCACGCCAGGACGTCTGCTCTACCAGCCAGCCGCCGACGACGGGGCCACAGGCGCCCCCCAATCCTCCGACTGCGGCCCATAGAGCGATCGCCCTTCCGCGCCGCGCGGGCTCGGGAAACAGGTCAGTAATGATGCACAACGTGGCCGGCATCAGCAGAGCAGCACCAGCCCCCATGCCAGCGCGTGCGGCGATGACTTGCCCCGGAGACTGCACAAGGCCGCCGGCAGCCGAGGTCAGAGCACAGGCCACCAGGCCCGCGACGAACGCACGCCGGCGCCCCATACGGTCCGTGAGCCCTCCGCTGGTCAGCACCAGTCCGCCCAGGGCCAGCGCGTAGGCGTCCACGATCCATTGGGTTTCGCGCATGGTCGCGTTCAGGTCATCCCGCAGGCCCGGGACGGCCACGTTCAACACGGTCAGATCCAGTCCGAGGAGGAAAAGCCCCAGACACACCGTGAGTGCCGCGCCCCACCGGCGCCTAACCGACAGTCCTGCCTGCCTCTCGGCCCATCCACAGCCCGCCCTCGGGCGGCAGCCTTCAACCGCTGTGGAGTCAGCCATTGTGCTAGCGAACCATCGGCCGCGCAGCACACCGAGCACGACATTCCGAAAAACCACGAGGCCCAGAAAATGCCCTCGAATGCCAAAACATGGCGGAGCGTCGCTCAGCCGCCCCAGGCACAGCAGCCCTTACCGTCGTTCATCATGGAGGACACGCGCCCCGCCGTCCCGATCTCCTGGTCCGAGCGCATCGCGGAGCAAGCGCCCTGCGACATCTCCAGCGAGGCTTATCGCGCCGACCCGAACCACTTCACCGAACTTCTCCGCAGCCAACAGGGCCCGGTCTACCGCACTTCCTCGGGTGCTTTGGTACTCCTCGGCTACGCCGAGTGCGCCGCAGTACTGCGCGATCCACGGTTTGGACATGGCGCCGCCACGGCTCGTGACATCACCGGCTACGGCGTACCCGCCCGGTCCTTCCTTCTGACCGACCCGCCCGAGCACGACCGCCAACGGGGCCGGGTCAACGGCGCCTTCACCGCTCGAGCCACCGCCCGGCTTCGGCCCAGGATCGAACAGCGTGTCGGCGAACTCGTCAACCAGGCCTGGCGACGACGTGAGGTAGATGTCGTCGCCGACCTCGCCCGGCCGCTGGCCGCCTCGGTCCTCTCCGATGTACTGGGCCTGCCTCCCGGGTACGAAGGCCGCTTCGCGGACATCGCGGAACTCCTCGTGCGCGGTCTCGACCCGCATCAGGCCACCGACCCCGCCACCCGAGCGCGCATCACCCAGGCCCGCACCGACTTCGTCCGCACCTTCACCCAACTCCTGCGGCGCCCACCCGAAGGATCCGGCACCAGCGTCCTCAGCTCCCTGGCCCGCAGCGGCACGCAGGAAGTTGACCCCGTTCCATTGAGCGAGGCCGTCGCCACCTGCGGGCAGCTCATCGCAGCAGGCTACGAAACAACGGTGGGGCTGATCGCAAACGGCCTGTACGCCCTGCTCACCCACCCCAAAGAAGTCAGCCGCCTCGAGAACACCAGCTCTGACACCCGCTCCATGGCGATGGCCGTGGAAGAGCTGCTGCGCTACGAACCACCCATCCACATCGCGGCGCGCACCGCACTGACAGACGCGCGAGTGGGTGAGACCCAAGTCCCTCAGGGGACGATCCTCACCATGATGCTCAACGCCGCCAACCGCGACCCCGCCGTCTATGCCGACCCCCACCGCCTGGACCTTCGACGCGCCGGCAGACACCTCGCCTTCGGCCTAGGCTCCCACTTCTGCCTTGGTGCACCCCTTGCCCGCCTGGAAGCGCAGCTCATGCTCTCCGCTGTGCTGCGCAGTCGACCAGAGCTGCTCGAGGACCGTGTGACCTACGGCTTCGGCTTCGTGGCCCGCCGCGTCCAGCGTCTTCGCATCCGCCTCATCAGATGCCCCGCCCTGTAGGCCACTGCCCCGCATCCGCCAATGCTCCACACCCCGACAGCCGCCGCACGCCACCGTTTGATTTCCACTAAGCCTCACTGGGCCGCGGGCCTGCCCGAGAGGGGCCCGTACGACGCCACACAGCCCGGAGCGGATCAGCGCCGCCACCGAGGAGGCGTTCCACCTGCGTTTCCTTGCCCAGAGCGCGGTGCCCAACGCGCAGATGACGACCGTGGGCGAGGTGGTGCATCTGGTCGACGTCGTCACCGGCTCCGCCGCCACCCTCACCCCGTACGAGGGCGGTTGGCAGGTGCGCGAGGGAGGCCCGGTGCGGCTGTGGGAGCGGATCGAGCGCGTGCTGGACGCCTACGACGCCGCCGGCCGTCCGGGGCCGGAGACGTACACCCTGCACGTGTACGACGGCGGGCAGCACCTGCGGCACCCGCAGCTGCCCGGCCTTCCGCTGCCGAGGCCCTGACGGGGCCCGTACGCTCCAGGCGCCCGGGCGGGGAGAGTGACGGCCCTCGCCCGGGCGCCTGGCGTTCCCTTGTCGCGGGCCCGTCTCACCGGGCAGCCGTATCCACCGCAAGGCTGACTCGTTGGGCTGAACGAGTGAATGCACGGCAATGGCCCGGCGCGATGCGGGCGGATGAGCACAGGGGGCGCCCGCGTGGGTCGGGATCTGGGGCTGAACGGCGTCGTCGAACACTTCACGCTGGACCCGGGCGAGCTGGCCCTGTTGCGGAACAAGACCGGGGCGACCCGGTTGGGCTTCACCGCGATGCTCAAGTTCCTGCTGTTCAAGGGCCGTTTCCCTCGCGGCCGGTTCGAGCTGCCTGACGACGCGGTCGACCATCTGGCCCGGCAGGCGAAGGCCCCGGCCGGCGATATCGGCTTCTACGACTTCACTTGCCGCACCGCGCTTGTCGTCGTCGACTGGCCCCGGCCCACCATCCGCATGGCCTGGGTCGTATGGGACTCCGACCGCATGAGCCTGCTCTATGCCGACAGGGAAAGTTTGCGCGACGGCTGAGGCGGAGCCGCAGCACGGCGACGCGGTGATCGCGGGACGCGAGATGCTCGACTGCTTCGAGGGCAAGCCGGTCACCTACTGGCCACGCCGCGCAGTCGAGGTACGCGCCGGCGGCCGCTGGCATGAGGTGGAGCTGCGATGCCACTACTGGGGGCCGGATGGCCGCGCCGTCGCATGGGTGGAGCCGCGGTTCTACGAGCCGGAGTGGCGGGCCGTGGTCACCGTCAGCCGGTTTGTCCCGTCGCAAATGATCTGGTCTGCGGGTAGGGCCGTGACCTGCGGCGACCAGATCAGTTGAGACACCGGGGCGCCGAAAACGTCAGGCGATCTGGTCCTGGCACCTGGATGTCGGGTGTTGTCTCAGTTGATCTGGTCCGTCCCTGTTGTTTCGAGGTATCCCGGTCAGTGGTTCAGGCTGGGATCGCGGCGTCGACTACGGCGGCAGCCATGGTGCGGGCCGCTGTCTCGGCGCTGGGGTCGCGGTCCATCCAGGCGCTGATCCCGGCGCCGTCGTAGAGCAGCACCAGTTGCTGGGCGAGTGATTTCGCGTCCTTGGCACCTGCCTGCTGGGCGAGGTCGAAGAACAGCTCGTGCAGCCAGGTGCGGTAGTCCTGCGCGGCCAGTTCGACGACACCGCCGGGTGGGGCGTCGGCACTCGCGCTGATGAATGCGCAGCCACGGAATCCCGGCTCGGTGAACGACAGACCCTGCACCTCGAACGCGCCGACCAGGCGCTCCTTCGGGGTGTCGTAACGCGCTTGGAGTTCGCGTGCCATGCGCTCGGCGGTCGCGGCGTGGCGCGCTTGCAGGTAGGCCCGGACCAAGCCGTCCTTGCTGCCGAATGCGCTGTACAGCGTTGCTTTCGCGACGCCGGCGCGCTCGATGACCCGGTCGATTCCGACCGACTGAACACCTTCGGCGTAGAACAGCTCATTGGCGGCGGCCAGCAGCCGTGCCCGCGCTGCCGCGCTGCGTTCCTGCGGTGAGAGCACCTTCTCAGACATATCCGCACGGTAGCAGACAGGTCTGTCTGTCTTCAATTGAATGTTCCCATTGACACATCCAGACAGGTCTGTCTAGGTTTGAGACGTTGCCAGACAGACCGGTCTGGATGACATTCCCGAAAGGTGCACCCCATGTATGCGGAGCGCGCAAACCTCGACCTGCACCCCACTACTGCCCTGGTCACCGGGGCAACGTCCGGCATCGGCCGGGCGGTCGCCAAGCGGCTCGCCGCCGATGGAATGTTCGTGTTCGTGGTCGGCCGGAACGCCCAGCGCGGCGCCGAGACCGTCGACGAGATCACCGCAACTGGCGGCCGCGCTCGGTTCGTCGGGGCGGACCTTGAGGACCCGGCCGGCATCGACCGGCTCGCCGAGCAGGTCGGCGAGATCGACGTCCTGGTCAACAACGCCGGATTGTCCCTCTGGGCACCGACCGAAGAGCTGAAGGTCTCCGACTACGACGCGATGTTCGCCAGTAACGTCCGCGCGCCGTTCTTCCTCGTGGCGGCCTTCGCCCCGGCGATGGCGGCGAGGGAATCGGGCAACGTGATCAACATCGGCAGCATGGCCGGCAGTCTCGGCTTGGCCACCGGCGCCGCGTACGGCGCGACCAAGGCCGCGCTGGCGTCACTGACGCGCGGCTGGACGGCCGAGTACAGCGGCCGCGGCGTCCGCTTCAACACCGTTGCCCCCGGCCCCGTCTACACCCGCGCCGCGGGCCGCGACCTGTTCGACGCGCTCGCTGAGAACACCGCGATGAAGCGCGCGGCCGAGCCCGCCGAGATCGCCGAGGTCGTTGCGTTCCTCGCCTCGCCGAAGGCCAGCTACGTCACCGGCGCGACCATCGCCGTCGACGGCGGCCGCACCGCCATCTGAAGCTGCCAGCCCCGAGAGGAAAACACGCATGAGTACAACCGTGTACGGCCTGAGCGTCGACGCCACCGACGCCGAGAAACTCGCCCACTTCTGGGCCGAGGTGCTCGGGCGGGAAGTCGCCTCGGGCGGGAGCCCCGAATTCGCGGCACTCGACCCGGGCGGGTCCACCCCGAGGCTGAGCTTCCACCAGGTCCCCGAACCGAAGTCGGTGAAGAACCGGCTGCACCTCGACCTCATCACCAGCACCTTCGAGGCCGAGTCACAGCGGCTGGTCGCGCTCGGTGCTTCCCGGATCCGCGACGTCGCTCAGGGCTCCGCCCGCTGGACGACCTTCGCCGACCCCGAAGGCAACGAGTTTGACCTCATCGCTGGCTGAGACACGGAGTACTGCGATGGACTGCACCGGCTTGATCCCGCCGGGTGGGCTGGGCAGGTGTCCTGACGGACCAGATCATCTGATGACGCCGAGCGAATTGGAACAGATCGTTTGAGACCGGGACCAGATCGGCTGAGACGGGACACGGTTCTACCGCTGGGATCCGGCAACGATCAGTGTGCTGTCTCTTGTGTCCTGAACATGAAATGGAGTTGGTTGTAGGCAAGCTTCCATAAGTGGTGCTGTGCGGAAGATGAAGGTTTTGTGGCCCTTCGGAGCCGCCCTGCGGGGGGAGGCTTCAAACCACCTCATGCTGCGTTGGCTGAAGACCGTCGTGGTGAGCGATGAGGAGAAGGCGTCGTAAGAGACGTCAGGTGGGGACCGGAAAGACGAACGCAAGTGAATCGCTGCTGACGCGTCGAAAGACATATAGACGACATCAAAACCGGGGTGTGAGACAGACTCCGGGATGAGCCTGGCGGGGGCCCGTCTATTGGCCAGGTGGTGTCCGGCGTGTAGGCGACGTGAGTCCGGTCTGCGGCTTCCGTATGGAACAGGAGAAGGCAGCCCCGATACTGCCCGCCGCATAGCGGCGGCGAGAGGGAGTGCCCCAAGCAGCGGACACTGCGAGGGGTCGAGTACCGACGCGGGGCGTGCTGGCGGACCGGCTCGTAGTAGTGCTGAAGCCCCTGTAACGAGGGTGGAGCGAAGGGGCCGGGTCGTTCGTGACTGAGTTGATCGCATCAACCGGACTGTGTCCGGGAGGAGTTCGGTGGACCAGTTGAAGTCGCAGACCAAGCCGTTTGAGATTTCGAAGTGGGAAATCAAAGAAGCGTGGGAGGAAGTCAGGGCGAACAAGGGCGCCCCTGGAGTGGATGGACAGAGCATCGCCGACTTTGAGAAGGACCTGAGGAACAATCTCTACAAGGTCTGGAACCGGATGTCGTCGGGCTCGTACTTTCCTCCTCCGGTGCGCGCGGTGGCCATTCCCAAGCCACAGGGACGCGGCACGAGAATGCTTGGCATTCCCGCTGTCGCCGATCGGGTGGCGCAGACCGTAGTGGCCCGGCATCTGATGCGACGGGTGGATCCTGTTTTCCATCCGGACAGCTTCGGATACCGGCCCGGACGGTCCGCCTTGGACGCGGTGAAAAAGTGCCGGGAACGCTGCTGGAAACGGGACTGGGTGGTGGAGTTCGACATCTCCCAGTTCTTCGACAGCGTGCCGTGGGACCTGCTGGTCAAGGCGGTGGAAGCGCACACCGACGCCGTTTGGGTGAAGTTGTATGTCCGGAGGTGGCTCGCTGCCCCGCTCAAGATGCCCGACGGCACCCTGCTGGAACGGGAGCGCGGGACCCCGCAAGGGGCACCGGTGTCTCCCGTGCTGGCGGACCTGTTCCTGCACTACGCGTTTGACACCTGGATGGCTCGGGAGTTCCCAACCGTCTGGTTCGAACGCTATGCGGACGACGCGGTGCTGCACTGCGTCACCGAGCGCCAGGCCCATCAGGTCCTGACCGCGCTCGCGGACAGGATGGAAGATGTCGGGCTGCACCTGCACCCGGCCAAGACCCGGATCGTGTATTGCCAGGACGGCAGACGCCAGGGCTCCTTCGAGCACACGGCGTTCACGTTCCTCGGGTACACCTTCCGCGCCAGACGCAACCGGAACCGGCACGGCAGATTGTTCCTGTCGTTCGACCCGGCCGTCAGCAACGATGCCCTGAAGAAGATGGGGCGGGAGGTGCGCTCATGGCAGTTGCACACCCGCTCGGACCTGTCCTTCAACGATCTTGCCCGATGGATCAACCCCGTCGTGGCGGGCTGGATCAACTGCTACGGCCGCTTCCGGCCGTGGGAGCTGCATCCCTTCGTGATGCGCATCAACGCCTACCTGGTGCGCTGGATCCGCCAGAAGTACAAGCGGCTCAGGGCCAAACGAAAGGCCCTCGTGAAGATGCAGGAGATCGCCCAGCGATACCCACGCATGTTCGCGCACTGGCGACTCACTGTGACAGTGAGTGCCGTGGTGGTTTGACGATCAGAACGACAAGAGCCGTGTAACGGGCGACTGTTACGCACGGTTCTGTGAGAGCCGAGGGGTGAGATCCCCCTCGGCTACTCGGCAGCGAAGGCTGGCCGATCTCACCGAAGATTGACCGCGCCTGGGGGGTGCCCTTTCGGCTCGGTGCGTCTCCGATCCGAGTGGATCAACCGCAACACGCTGGGTATCTGGTTGGCTACCAACAGAGACGAGCGAGGCGCGTCGTGGACCGCTGGATGGAGGTCACCGTGCACCCACACCGGCGCTCCCTCCCACTCAGGGGCCGCAACGGCCTCGTTACGGCACCGCCTGCGTCCACGAGCACGCCTGTGTACGCTACTCCCTCCTGCGGCCGCGCCGTGGCCGATCTCCTGAACCACCTGTTCGGGCTGGAAGCCCAGCCGGGCCGCAGGGTTCGTTCGCTCCTCAGCATGATCCGTAGTCGTCATCACATCCTCCTAGGCCCCAGCTGGCCCATGCGTGATCAGTCTTCGGTGGCTGGTCGAGGAGCACGGCACCGATCTGGATGTGGGCGCGCTGTGGCGGGCGGTGGAGTCCGTTGCTCCCCGCGTTGCCGGGGCGGTGGACCGGGACGCGTACGTGGTGTGCGTGCTGGAGCAGCTCTACCGCGCGGTCCCTGCTCGGCCCACCGGCGCGGACAGGCCGCGGTGGCACGCTGCAGGGGCCGAGTGGGCTGTGGGCGGGTGGTTACCGTTTTTTGGCCGCGGCCTTGGGAGTGACGAAGCGGCAGCCAGTCCAGTCCTTGCCGACGCTGAAGGCCCGCTGACGATGGATCGGCCAGTTCGTCTCCTCGGCAGTGTGGTCCAGACGCTCAAGCTCAGCATCCGCCTGGGCGGCGTCGCCGTGGACAAAAAGATCTCCAACCCGTCTTCGCAGGCTGCGGGCCGTCGTCCCCGACGACATTGCTGCCGACGTCCGGGCCGTCTGGGGACCTCGACGCCGCCGTCGACCACCTGCGGGGCCTTCCGCCCGAGGAGCGGGAGCGTGACGTCCCGGACGAGGACGTGGCCCGGGTCTCCCCACTGAAGCACGCCAACCTCAACTGCCTGGGCCGCTACAGCTTCGCCGCCCGCCTGCCACGCGAGGGCCTGCGCGCACTGGGTGACCCGGCGGCCGTCCACCTCGACGAGGACGACGAGAGCACCGGCGAATGACGCGGCGTTAGGGCGCGTATCGGGTCGTGATCAATGATCATCGCAGCTTCCGGGGCGGGTGTCCGTCTGGGGTACAGAGCCGGCGATCTGCGGCTGCGCCATGTGGGGGGCGTGACTGGAAGCGATGCCGCGTGCAGGCAGCGGCGGGGATCGAGGGCCCCGGTTGCGTGTCCGCCGGGACGGTGTATCAGAGCACGGCGAGTCGGTCCACCAGGAGCTCCACCCTCTGCTCGGTGTCCTCCGGCGGCAGCCGTCCCGCTCGGGTCAGGGTGGCCAGTCCGTGCAGGGCCGCCCAGAACGTCTCGGTGAACACTCCCGGGTGGACGCCGTCCCCGGCGACTTCGCCGAGGCTTTCCATCAGGGCGGCGAAGGCGTCCTTCAGGGGTTCGGGGGTGTCCTCCTGCGCGAACGCCAGGCCGCCGTCGAGCTGGAACATGGCGTCGTAGACCGCCGGATGCCGCTCGGCGAAGTCGAGGTAGGCGCGGGCGAGGGCGTACACCCGGGCGCGCGGGCCGTCCGCGGCGGCGGTCGCGGCCCGCACCGCCGCAGCCATCTCGGTGGCGCCCTCCAGGGCGACGGCGCCGATGATCTCCCGTTTGCCGCGGAAGTGGCTGTAGAGGACGGGCTGGCTGTACTCGATGCGCTCGGCGAGCCGGCGAGTGGTGACCGCTTCCCAGCCCTGCTGTTCGGCGAGTTCGCGGGCCGTCGCCACGATGAGGCGCTCACGGTCCGCCCGTTCGCGCTGCTTGCGTTCCTGTACCGACATGACCCGATCCTAGCATCGCTAGACAATCGAGCGGGGAGCAGTACTAGCGTAGCCTCATTAGCTAGCGGCGCTAGCTCCCTGGAGGAGTCGTCATGCTCAACGCACTCGAGGTCTTCACTACCGTGGTCGTCGGCCTGATGGTGGGGGTCGAGTTCTCCGTCGCCTTCGTCATCAACCGGATCCTCAACGCCCTCCCCGAGGACAGCGGCCAGCTCGGCCGCGCCCACGGGGGCCGGATGCTCGGCGCCCTGATGCCGGTCTGGTACATCGGCTCGCTCGTCCTCGTCGCGCTCTGGGCCGTCGCCGGAGGGGACCGCCACGGCGCCGGCCTCGTCGTCACCGCCGGCGCGCTTCTGATCCTCAGCGTGATCATGTCGCTCCTGCTGCTCGTCCCGATCAACAACCGGAACAAGACGTGGACCCCCGAGAACCGGCCCGCCGACTGGAAGCAGCAGATGAACCGCTGGGACCGCTTCCACTACGTCCGCGTCGCCGTCATCATCGCCGCCTTCGCCCTGCTCGTCGCCGCCCTCGCCTGAGCCCGCGGGATCAGACGCCCAGCGCTTCGGTGCCCGCGGCGCCGGCGACACCAACTGACCGATAGCGAGAGGAAGTACCGAAAATGGCCAAGCTGCAGAGTCTCGACCCGCACACGCCGATGTTCGCGCAGTTCAGGGAGAAGACCGGGCCCATCGTCCTGGCCAATACCTTCTTCGTCCCGAAGGAGAGGACCGAATCGTTCCTGGCCCTCTTCCGGAGGCAGGCCGAGTTCATGAAGGCTCAGCCGGGATTCGTCTCCCTGCAGATGCACAAGGGAACGGCGGACAGTCAGCTTCTGATGAACGTCGCGGTCTGGGAGTCGACCGAGGCGCTCGCCACGGCGTTCGGCAGCCCGGAGTTCCAGCGCATGGCGGCCGACTTCCCCGACGACATCGTGTCGTACCCGCACATCTTCGAGCAGATCGACGCATGACACGGCAGCCGTAGCCGGGGGAGGGCAGCCGGAAAAGCCCCGCCCTCCCCCGGGCAGTCACGCATCCGCACCATGCGGGGTCGCCAAGACCGCCGACCAACCCCCCACACATGGCCCGTCCCCGACAAGGAGTCCCTATGGCCGTGGAACTGAATCACACCATCGTCCCCGCGCCATTGACCCGCAAGCCTCGGCTCAGTTCCTGGCCGGCATCCTCGGCCTGAGTGTCGATCCGCCGGTGGCGCACTTCACGCCGATCACGCTGGCCAACCAGGTCAGCCTGGACTGCGCGGGGTTGGTGGCGCGGCTGCACCGGGCCGGGCATCTGGCGCCGAGGCCCGTTCAGGCGCCTGTGCCGGGGTGAGGTGACTGGCCGCTCGGTTCATCACGCTCCGGCCACGGCAGCGGTGGCCGGAGCGTCGTCGCGCAGTCCCAGGCGCAGGTGTTCCACGTGATACAGAGCCTGTTCCAGCAGCTCGGCGACGTGGTTGTCGTAGAGCGCGTAGATGACCGAGCGGCCCTGTCGCTCGCCCGTGACCAGGCCGAGGTTGCGCAGCAGGCGCAGTTGATGGGAGCAGGCGGACTGTTCCATGCCGACGGCGTCGGCGAGTTCGGTCGCCGCGCACGGTCCTTCCTGGAGCCGGGCGAGGATCCGCAGCCGGGAGGGAGTGGCCAGGGCCTGGAGGGTGGCGGCCACATCGGCGGCGCCCACGGTTTCGAGGCGCTCGCGCGCGGTGGCGGTGGTCTCGGCATCAGCTCCATGGCCCATGGCCTTCATCCTACGGAATGGATGCAGGAACGCATGAATGGGTCTTCATGTGGTCCTGTATGATAGCGGGCGTGGCGTCGGAGTCCCGGCTGCCGCCGTCCCGTCGTACTCCCGTGAAGGGCTTCCGTTCCGATGACCTCCACCCTCACTCCACCGGCGGCCGACCCGGCCGGGCTCCCGCGTGAAGGCGGTGCGCCCCGGGGTGGTACCCGCGTCTTCGCGCTGCCAGAGGCGCGCTGGGCGGCGGCGGCCATCGTCCTGTTCCTGGTTGCGCTGCCGCTGCAGCTGACGGGCGCCCCGACGTGGGTGTGGGGTGCGCTGTACGCGCTGTCGTACGCGACCGGCGGCTGGGAGCCGGGATGGGCCGGCCTGCAGGCGCTGAAGGAGAAGACTCTCGACGTCGACCTCCTGATGATTGTCGCCGCGCTCGGGGCGGCGGCGATCGGGCAAGTCATGGACGGGGCGCTGCTGATCGTCATCTTCGCCACCTCGGGCGCGCTGGAGGCGCTGGCCACGGCCCGGACCGCCGACTCGGTGCGCGGTCTGCTCGACCTGGCGCCGGCCACGGCGACCCGCCTCGACGGCGACGGCGGTGAAGTGGCCGTCTCCGTCGAGGAACTGGCCGTCGGCGACACGATCCTCGTACGGCCCGGCGAGCGCATCGGCGCTGACGGGCGGGTGCTCGACGGGGCGAGCGACGTCGACCAGGCGACCATCACCGGTGAGCCGCTGCCCGTGGCCAAGGAGAAGGGCGACGAGGTCTTCGCGGGCACACTCAACGGCACCGGCGCCCTGCGCGTGCGGGTCGAGCGGGACGCCTCCGACTCGGTGATCGCCCGGATCGTACGGATGGTGGAGGAAGCGTCCGAGACCAAGGCGCCCACCCAGCTGTTCATCGAGAAGGTCGAGCAGCGGTACTCGCTGGGGATGGTCGCGGCGACCCTAGCCGTGTTCCTCGTCCCGCTCGCCTTCGGGGCGCACCTGACCGACGCGCTGCTGCGGGCCATGACGTTCATGATCGTGGCCTCGCCGTGTGCGGTCGTGCTGGCGACGATGCCGCCTTTGCTCTCGGCGATCGCCAACGCCGGACGGCACGGTGTGCTGGTCAAGTCCGCGGTGGTCATGGAACGGCTGGGCCAGGTCGACGCCGTGGCGCTCGACAAGACCGGCACGCTGACCGAGGGCACCCCGCGCGTCACCGACATCCGGCCGCTCGCCGGATCCGCACGCAACGAGAGCGAGGTGCTGGTGCTCGCGGCCGCCGCCGAGCACCCGAGCGAGCATCCGCTGGCCCGGGCCGTCGTGGCCGCGGCGCGGGAACGGGGACTCGCCCTGCCGGTGGCCGAGGACTTCGACTCCACGCCCGGCATCGGGGTCACCGCCACCGTCGACGGGCGGGTAGTCGCGGTCGGAGCCCCGGCCCGGCTGCTCGACGGAGCGGCGGACGTCGACTCCGCCCGTGCGGGGGTTCTCGCCGGTGAGCTGGAGGACGGCGGACGGACCGCGGTGCTGGTCACCGTGGACGCTGCGCCGGTGGGCGTGCTCGGCATCGCCGACCGGCTGCGCCCCGATGCCATCGCGACCGTGTCCTCGCTGGCGTCCCTCACCGGCGCCGCGCCCCTGCTGCTGACCGGCGACAACCCGCGCGCCGCTGCCCGCCTCGCCGCCGAGGTCGGCATCGACGACGTTCGGGCCGGGCTGCTGCCGCAGGACAAGGTGAGTGCCGTCAGGCAGCTGGAGGGCGCCGGGCGCAGGGTGTTGGTCGTCGGGGACGGAGTCAACGACGCACCGGCACTGGCCGCCGCGCACACCGGTGTCGCCATGGGCCGAGCGGGGTCCGACCTCGCCCTGGAGACCGCCGACGCGGTGATCGTCCGCGATGAACTCGCCACCGTCCCCGCCGTCATGGCTCTCTCGCGCAGGGCCCGCAAGCTCGTCGTCCAGAACCTCGTCATCGCCGGCGTGTTCATCGCCGCCCTGGTCGTCTGGGACCTGGCGGGCCACCTGCCGCTGCCCCTCGGTGTCGCCGGGCATGAGGGCTCCACGGTCATCGTGGGCCTCAACGGACTGCGGCTGCTGCGTGAAGCGGCCTGGAAGCGCGGCGCTCAGTGAGCCGGCGCAAGGTCCAGGCTGCCGACCGGGCGGCGCCGCGGTGCACGGTCACCGTGTGCCGGGGCTGTTGCTGCGGCACGGCCAAGATCCCCGGAGTCGACCACGCCGCCCAACTCGTCACGCTGAAAGCCGAGCTCGGGTCCGTCGCCCAGATCCGAGGCGTGAACTGCCTCGACGCGTGCGAACAGGCCAACGTCATCGTCGTACAGCCATCCCCGGCCGGACGTGCCGCGGGCGGGCGGCCGGTCTGGCTCGGGCTGGTCAACGACCCGGAAGCGACCGGCGACATCGTCACCTGGGTGCGGGCCGGAGGGCCGGGGCTGGCCGAACCGCCGGAGATCCTCGACCTGTACGAGTTCGGGCCGTCCCGGCGGGTCCGGCGGGGCATCGAGGACTGACCTGCCAGCGGTGGGCGTACTGCCCGTCAATGCCCCGTCAGCGGTGGGCGTGCAGCCAATCGAGGAGCGGGTCGTGGCTGTGCCGCAAGCCGTTCGCGACCCGCGTGGCCCCGACGACGTGGGGGTGCGCCGCATCGAGACCTGTGGGGTCGTGCTCGACGGCCACCGGTTCCCGCGACGGCCACAGACGCGCCGCGACCAGGCCCGCAGCGAGGGTGATCGCCCCGAGCACGAGCACGGCCGCCTGGAGTCCGGCAGCCGCGCCGAGCCACCCGGCCAGCGGGTACGTCAGCAGCCAGCAACTGTGGGAGAGGGAGAACTGGGCGGCGAACGCGGACGTACGTTCCTCGGGAGGCGCCGCGCGCCGAATCAGGCGGCCGGTCGGGGTGAGCACCATCGAGCAGGCGGCACCGAAGGCGGCCCAGGTGGCGAGCAGGGCGGGCCAGCGCCAACCGCCGCTCGTCGGTCGAGGTGGCGCCGAGCGCGGCGAAGACCGCGGTGAGCAGGAGTGCCCCGCGCAGCATCACCGCGCGGTCGGGGACCCGGTCGAGGACGCGCGGCAGGAGCAGCGCGACGATCATCGAGCCCGCGCTGCCCGTCGTGGCCCTGCCACGGCCATGCGCGCTCACGGTGCTGCTGCACCGCGCACAGCCCTGCGCCCCGTAACCCTCCGGCACTCCACCGACCAACGACATCCCGCACGCCGCTGACCTCGGCGTGCTCCCGATCGATACCGGAGTGTCCGCTGTGTCCGCACATCTGATCGCGATGTGCTGGGCGGCCCAGGGCTGCCCAGCATCCACCGCAGACAGCGATCTGCAAGCTGACCCGAGTCACGCACCCGACCGCTATGTCCAACCCGACGACGACGGTGGACTCATCGACTTCGTGACGTCCACCCAGATGGTCCTCGCCCTTGTCGTCGGGCTGATCGCTGTGTCCCTTCTGGTGTCCGTGCTGTGGGCGGAGCGCCGTGGCAAGACGGCGAAGGAGGGGGAAAGGGAGAAGAGCGGGTAGTCCGGCCTGCGGCGTTGGCGAGGATCAGGGCGAACACGGTGACGGCGAACCATCCCGCCTCCGTCAGGGCGCTGTACCGCCGCGCGAGGGCCAGCACCCCGCCGGGCGGCACCGCCTCGCCGTCCAGAACCCCGGACCGCTATCCGATTGCGACCACGTCGGGCGATGCGCAACGGGTGACCCATGCCGAGTTCGGGGCGGGGCTGCGCCGGCCGGTCGGCGGGGTGGTTCCGGACACCTGGCGGATGTTGCAGCGGCACG
This sequence comes from Streptomyces sp. NPDC048415, assembly GCF_040651675.1. Lineage (NCBI taxonomy): Bacteria > Bacillati > Actinomycetota > Actinomycetes > Kitasatosporales > Streptomycetaceae > Streptomyces > Streptomyces sp. NPDC048415. The sequence continues at coordinate 37,782 of NZ_JBEZKJ010000074.1, forward strand.
CTTTCCCTGACCCTGGAGCACATGAGTCACGACGTAGCGTCGGCCGTTCCATCCACTGCCGGGGGCGGCTGCTCTGACTCGTACGCGCGTTCGACAGGGTGGTTGAACGGTGTCGATCTGGCGCGCGGTGGCACGGGGCCGCTCCGCCGCCCTGTTCGCCCTGCCGGCCGGGTTGCTGGCCCCCGCCTGGACCTGGGTCTTCCCGGGCGGCTGCTGGAGTGCCTCCAGCACGCCGCCATCACGCCAGTCCAACTGATCGAGCAACCATCGCCTGGTCCCACACCATCCGGGGTCATGCCTTGGCAAGAAGGAGGTCGGTTCCCATGACGATCAGCCTGACGTTTCTGTGTGCGCCCGGTGGCGACGCCACCCTGGATCCGCTCCTCGGTGACGCTCCCCTGAGCGAGCGCAACCTGTGCAGGGCAGGCGCCGCGGGAGCAGCGCTCCCTCCCCACGAGCTGGCCGTCCGGGCGCCATCGGTCCGCTGCTCGCAGACCACTGATGCCTTCGGCCTGGTGGCAGCGACCGAGCCTGCGTTGCGCGATCTCGACCTCGGTAAATGGTGCGGTCGCACTGTCGACGACGTCGCCGCAACCGACCCCGACGGGTTCACCGACTGGCTCACCGACCCGGATGCCGCACCACACGAAGGTGAGTCCGTACGCCAGCTCTGCCGCCGAACAGCGGACTGGCTGAGCAGCGTGGCGCCCGACACGGGCCCCACAGTGGCCATCACCGAAGCCGGCGTGGTCCGGGCCGCGCTCATCCATGCTCTGGGCGTACCGGCAAGAACGTTCTGGCATCTCACTGTGCCGCCCCTGTCCGCGGTCGCCCTCACCTGGAGACGTGGCCACTGGGACGTTCGGCTCGGCTACGTCGTCACCCCGCGGGAGGCCCGGCGAGGGTTCCTCTCGCAATCAGCGACGCCTGTCCACCCGGGCGGCGGGAACCGATCAAGTTCGCCCCAGTAAACGATCTTCGTCAGCTCCGGGTAGGCCCTGACCCGGGCGCGGCTCTGCCTTGCTCGACACCTCGTGCCGTTGAGAGGCGCGAAGCCGGCCGAATTCCGGCGTGTCTGTCATTGCGGACTGTCGGTTGCAGACCTCGGCGTGGAGGGCACGCGGCGGTGCTCGAAAAGCCAGGCCAGAGGCAGTGCCGCCGCCCAGGGGGGCCCTGTCAGGTCACGAATTCCCGCCCCGCCGCCCATGGGGCACCCCGGTGCACGCCCCGCCGGCCCTCGGCGCGTACACCGCGGCACGTTCCAGCGACACAGCGGTCAAGAAGCGGAAGACGTTCGAGTCGCTGCCCACAACCTCGCCGCTCCCCATGACCCTCACGGACTTCACCACCCGGGTCCAGCAGGACCGCCAAGCGGCCATGAAAGGCCGCACCGTCCAGTTGACCGGCTTCGGCACGCCGGCCGGACAGGTCGGCGCCTGGTACCTGACCGGATCATCTTCACGTGCCGCGCAGCCGATTCACGCCCCGTCAAGTCCGCGTCTACGGGACCACGGCCCCGCCCGCCAACACCTGGCTGGCGGTGACCGGTACCTGGCACTCCAGCGGCACGCTCGGCACGAAGACCGCGGCTGCCGCCCTCGACGTCCGAACCGTCCGCCGCATCTCACCGCCGGTCAACGCATATACCGACGACCTTCCCCTCATGCCTTCCCAGTCCTGTGATGGGGCCTACGTTCCGGCGCGCACCACGTCCACATCCGTCGCACGGACGAAGGCCACGCGGTGGCCGAACTGGATTTCGTAATAGAGGTTGTCTCCCTTCACGAAACGGTCCGGGGAGGTGCTGTCGAGGTTCGACGGGTCGAAGTACGCGCCGGTTGTGCTGCCCTGGGTGACGTAGCGCTGGCCGGCGAGAAGTTCGTAGGGGAGGGGGGAGTCGGACTGGACGTCGATGTCGGCGGGGTAGGCCGACTCCTCGGGGTTGGCACGGCCGAACACCGGCACGTCGGTCAGGCCGGGCTTCGGGGTCACCATCAGGCCGACGGCACCGACGGCCGTCGGTCGTGATGACGGATTTCTGAACCATGCTTTCTGGCCCAGGTACCAGATGGCCGTCCAGTCCCCGCGCCGCTCTGCCACCGCGTACTGCTGGCCGGTGGAGACACGCGACCCGATGTCGTAGACGCCAGTCGTCGAGTCCTCACCATCCGGGTGTCTTCCGGAGTCCTGTACGAGCGGGGCATCCTCGCTCGGCTCTGTATACAGGCGGACCGCGCTGGAGCCGTGCGGCGCGCACGGCTTGCCGTCCGCGGTGCAGCCCGTGTATGGCGTCCGGTTCGTGGCGAAGTCCGGCAGGACGGTTACCAGGTCGCTGTTCGTTCCTGCCGTGGCGCGCAGCGGCGCACCGAGGAGGGCGAAGTAGTGACGCCAGTTCCAGTACGGTCCCGGGTCCTGGTGCATGTCCGGGATAGTGGAGGCCACCGGGCCGGGCACGTTGTCATGGCCCAGGATGTGCTGGCGGTCCAGTGGAATGTCGTATTTCTTGGCCAGGTACTGCACCAGTCGGGCCGACGAGCGGTACATCTGCTCCGTGTACCAGGTGTCCGGCTGCGCAAGGAATCCCTCGTGCTCGATGCCGATCGACTTGGCGTTGACGAACTGGTTCCCGGAGTGCCACCCCACATCCTTGGTCTTGACGTGCTGGATCGTGTGACCGTCCCGGGAGCGGATCGTGTAGTGCCAGGACACTTCAGCCGGGTCCTGCACCGTCTTGATCATGGATTCGCCGAGGGCTTCGGTGTCGTGGATGATGATGTACTGGATCTTCTGGTCCAGTGGGCGGTTGGCAACGTCGTGATTGCCGAACCGGCCCTCGGCGAACTCCTTATGTGGGGCGGGGATCCAGTCGCATGCGAGGGTCTCCGGGCACTCAACACCGTGCTTGGCGTTGTTCCGGGCATTCGCCTCAAGACGCAGCGCCTTCACTTGCTCGGCGTCGGGCCGCACACCGGGGCTCGCCCCGAGGCTGACCTGCTGCCCGGTGTCCGTGGTGCGGCGGGCGCCTTTGCGGATCACCTCGAACACGTTGTTCGCATACGCTGCCGCCGCCCCGCTGTCGTCCGAGCCCGAAAATCGCGCCACCGCGCCCCACCAGTCACCCGGGTCGGCGCTGAGCGGTCTGCCGAGGTGCCGCTGCGTCGCCGCCAGGAGCGCGGCGCCGCCGCGTACGTTCTCGGCGGCGTCGGTGCGGAGCCTGCTCGCCGGGATGTCAATGAGTTCGGCTGCCCGCTCCAGGGTCGTAAGCCCCTTGGGGAGTCCGCTCTTCGCCGTCGGCGCGCCTGACGCCACCGTTACCGGACGTGCCGCATCGTGTGTGGTGCCGTCGTGCGGCGACCCGGCCAGGGCCGCTCGCGCGTCAGTGAGGTGCATGGGCCCGTAGCCGGCGCTGACGCTCGGGGCGCCTGCGTGCGCGTCCCATCGGGATGCCATGTACGACATACCGAGGAGGACGCTCTGCGGCACCCGGTACTCGGCAGCGGCGTCGGCGAAGGCACGCTGCAGCCGTGACTCGGACGCCGCCTGGGTGCCGGCCAGCGGTCCAGCACTGAGCAGTGGCACCAGTAGCGCGGCCGAGGCGGTCACGTGCATCACCCGGTGCAGACACCTTGCGACCGGAGCGCGGGTGGTGACAGGACCTCGCATAGGGACCCTCCTGAGACAGTCGGGCGCGACGGGGCACACGCCGACAGCACGGCATGAGCGCCGGCGGTTCCTCGAAGATTCGCCAAAGGCAGCCGGGGTGAGGGAGTTGTCCCGTCGACGCGGCCACTCCCGCTACGTTCTCCCGGCCGGCGTACTCGGGCCTGCCGATCTTCACCGGCGCGGCCCAATCTCCGGTCCGGTGCCACCCGGTCGGCGGCCAGGTCCCACTCCCGGCCGACGATGTGTGGACGTGGCCGAGCCGCGTCCAGGCAGCACGCGATGTGATCGGGTTACCGCAGCGCCGCTCCGCCGTGGCGACGGATGTTGGGTGTGCGACGCAGTCGATTTCCGACACGTCGCGCCTTCGCGATGCGGGAGGTGGCCCGGATCCTGCCGTCCCAGGACCATCAGTCAACTTGACCCGGTCGTAAACGGCCGGGCTTGGAGGTAGGGCATCACTGGCTGTGGTGTGGCCTCCTCCGTCCGGACACCTAGGAAGGTGCTG